>CAOJDT010000131.1 GCA_948433295.1 uncultured bacterium | reverse complement strand
CTTGTGCGAAGTGATTCTACCCGGTACTTTCCAAGGTTTAGCTCTGACTCAGTCAGCCCCCCCCCCCGCAAATGCAGTCATACTAAGGGTTTTCATACTTTTACTTTTCCTTTCTTCTTTTTCCGCCCCCTCACCTAACTCTCTCCCGCCTGGAAAGGTAATATGTGACGAGACATACAATTATTATAAACTATTTTTCAAAGTTTTTCAAGGTCAAACCTGACGTTACTGAATTACACCAAATAAATCATATTCATCCGCATTATCAATCAAAACGTTTTCTATATCACCGGGAACAACAGGTCTGTCGGCTTTTGCGTAAACAAGTCCGTCTATTTCCGGCGCATCGTGTTGTGAACGCATTATAACGACACCCTCATCAGTGATACCCTCAACTATACAAGGAATTGTTTTACCTATATGCGTTTGGTTGATTTCATAAGAAATTTGCTGTTGAAGCGCCATTAATTCTTTATAACGTTTATGTTTCAACTTTTTCGGAACCTGATGTTCCATTGAGTATGATGTCGTGTTCTTTTCTCTGGAATATTCAAAAACACCCATTCTGTCAAATCTTGAACGTTTAACAAAATCATAAAGTCTGTTAAATTGCTCGTCTGTTTCGCCCGGATAGCCCACAATAAATGCGGTTCTTATCGCAACATTTGGAATTCTGTCGCGAAGTTTTTTGATAAGAACATCATAATCAAATGCAGGTCGTCTCATTGCCTGCAGAATAGTTTCATCATAATGCTGCAACGGAATATCAATATATTTCACGACTTTATCCAAATTTGCAATCGCATTAATAAGTTCATCCGTCATATTGGAAGGATAAGCGTACATAATTCTAATCCATCCCAGACCTTCGATTTTATTAAGTTCTTCAAGAAGTTTGGCGAGTGAAGGTTTTCCGTAAATATCAACGCCATAACTTGTTGTATCCTGAGCGATAAGAACAATTTCCGTAACTCCTTTTGCAACGAGTTCTTTTGCTTCTTCAACTATATTTTCAATAGTACGAGAATGGTATGCCCCGCGAAGTTGTGGAATAATACAATATCCGCAATGATAATTACAGCCGTCCGCAACTTTTATATACGAACTTGCTCCCATTGTAATCTGTTGGCGTTTTACATTTTCGGGATATACATATTCTGGTTTTTCGGAAATTTTTGCAACATATTCGCTCTGCTGCTGATTAATAACCTGTTCTACCACCGATACAATTTCTTTCAAATCAGAAGTTCCAATCATTGCACAGACTTCTGGAATAGCTTTTTTTAAATCATCTTTATGTTTCTGCGGAAGACATCCTGTAACAACGACTTTTTTACCGTCATTAACCATCTGTAAAATTGATTGAACCGATTCCTGTTCCGCGTCGTGAATAAATGAACATGTATTTACGATAACGACATCTGCCTCAGTATCATCAAGAGTAACCTCGTAACCTTTTTCGCACAAAAGCCCGAGCATAAGTTCTGAGTCTACCAGATTTTTCGCACATCCGTGATTTATTAAAGCTATTTTTTTATTCATATCATTACCTCTTTGAGATAACTTTAGCATGAATAAAATTTTTTGTAATCATTACCACGGGTAATCATTTTTGATTTCCCAGCCGTCTGCCATAATTTTTGCAGCACAGCAGTCATGGTAACCGTTACCTGATTTGCATAATGAATCTATATCCTCGTAAGGTTTATCATAACACTCAGGGCGTACACCTATCCCATCTCTCAAAGTAAAAACAAATACATCTTTACCCACTTCATTAGGATTTTTTTGCCCGTTTATGTCTACAAAAAAATAATTAACATAACTCGGTCTTCCTTGAGCATCTACGGTATTACGCGGATTAAAAATCACTGTACCGTCTGATAATGAATAAAGAATTCTTGAGCCATCAGTTTCCACACTCCAGCTAAAATTGCCGTTTTTTAATTTCCACACATAAATTGAGCCTTTATAACCGCAATCAGTATGACTCATACATAATTTCGGAGCTTTATAATAAGGACTAAAATATTTATCAAAATATTGATTTATATCTGTTATCTGCCCCCCAACAGGCCAATATTTCATATCACCATTGTCAATTTCCGAATTCTTTACAGCCTGAGAAATAACAGAATACGCCTTCTTTAGTGCTGTAACCGTAACCTGCTTTTGGTATTTCGCAACAAGCGTAGGAATAGTCATTGCTGCGACAATACCGATTATGCCAAGGGTGATGAGAACCTCTGCCAAGGTGAAGGCAATTTTCCTCTTCCCTCTACCCTTACTCGTGACTCCCTGCATTTTAGTGTCAGGGTGATGTGCCTCAGGCACCGACAAAAACGCTTTTAAATTTTTCGTGTGTTTTGTAATTATTCGTGCTAAGTGAATTCTACTTTTTCGTTCCAGGGTAGTGCTGCGACTCACCTCTGGCATTTCTCGAGCTTCCAAGCTTTCTAGTGTCAGAGAGCTGCGTCTACAGAACCCTAAAGCATTTCTCTTCAAA
>CAOJDT010000130.1 GCA_948433295.1 uncultured bacterium | reverse complement strand
ACAAAAAATGTCTTTTCGGGATTGACCCACGATAACGATAAAAGAAAAACAAAAATAAAACACCCTGCAAACCTTACTGTGCCTAATGACACGGTGACATCGGTGTTGAAAAGAGTTATAATGAAAAATAGTATAGAGAACGGAGGATGTATGAAAAAAGGATTCACTCTTGCAGAGGTTTTAATCACCCTTGGCATAATCGGAATTGTCGCGGCGATGACTATGCCGACGCTCGTTGCAAATTATAAAAAGAAAGTTACGGTAACAAGATTACAAAAGTTTTACTCGACTATAAATCAGTCTTTGAAATTATCTGAAACCGTTAACGGTGAATATGAAAATTGGGAGAGTGTTGACCACTTAGACTCTGAATCAATGTTAAATTGGTGGAATAAATATTTAAATGGATATTTTAACGGTAAAAAAGTTGAAAAAACTTCTGATGGAATCTTTGTGACTGCATCTGACGGTTCCGGTTTCGGGTTTTACAATCCTTGTGATGCATCAAGTATTTGCCACCATGTAGTCTTTTGTGTTGATTATAAATCTTGTAAAAGTCGTATAGATTTAAATAGTGGTAAAATTTACGCGTATCCTTTTGATGGAAAAAATACATTTCTTTTTGTTATGGATGGTGAAAAAGGAATATCTCCATATAATATAAATGATACCGGAGGAGTCTCAAATGAAGAAGGTGTTCGAAATACATTGCTGAGATGCGGTAGCTATGGTTGTGCTAACGATAAAAAAGCGTATTGTGCCGCGTTGATTCAGTACGACGGATGGGAGATAAAAGACGATTATCCGGTTAAGTTTTAATAAATAAAAAGCGGGAAATTTTTCCCGCTTTTGTATTATATTAACATTTTTCCGTTTTCGTAAATCAGAATATCATCAGCGTAAATTTTTCCGCCATTTTTCATATTTTTAATCATATCCCAGTGCAAGCCTGAAACATTCTTTCCGCCTGTTTCAGGATAAGATGCTCCGACTGCCATGTGGATTGAACCGCCGATTTTTTCGTCAAAAAGAATGTTCCCCGTAACTTCTTGGATTTCGTTATTTGTACCGATGGCGATTTCGCCGATTCCGCGTGAGCCCTCGTCCATATCAAACATTGCATTTACGAATTCTTCGCCTTTTTCGGCAGTGGCTTTCACTACTTTGCCGTTTTCTATAAACAAGTGCACTCCCTGCGCTTCGTTACCGCGGTAAATTTGCGGGAAGTCAAAGTAAATTTCTCCGTTAACATCATCTTCAACAGGTGAAGTGAAAACTTCGCCGTCTGGATAATTGTTTAAGCCCGAACAGCTAATCCATTTTCTTCCTTCTACACCGAAAGTTATGTCGGTTTTTTCGCCTACAATACGAACTTTTTTGACGTTGTTAAGATAATTTGCCCATTTTGTTTGTTTTTCGTCAAGTTCTTTTAACTTAGCTACAGGGTCGTCTAAATCCAGATAGCAGGATTTGAAAAGAAATTCCGAATATTCGTCAAAAGACATTTTTGCCTCCTGCGCAAGCGCGTGAGTCGGAACATCGGCGATAACCCATTTCGCGCTACCGTCAGCCGAACGTTTCATTAATGTTTCGGATAATGATTTTGTTGCTTTGCCGCGACGTGCAAGTTTTTTTAAATCAGCGTGCGCCATTGTTTTTGTATTCATAGGTCCGCCGATTGAGATGAATTTGTCAACCGTTTCGTATTCGAGTTTTGTAATCGGGTCAACGTAATCCAACTGTTCATCAGTTGCAAGTTTGATAAAAGTGTCGGACATATCTTCAATAGAAGTTCTGACCAGTGCGTGTCCGCCTCGTTCAAGCACTCTTTTGTAGACCGCCTTAACTAAATCTTTTGTATAAACGCTTGTTCCGCGAATTTGAACAAGGTCGCCTTTTTGCACGTCAACCGAATAGTTCACAAGAACTTCCGCATATTTATCCCAAATTGTTTTCATAATAACACTCTCCTATCTTTTTGAAATTTATAATATATAAAAATCCCCTCTTCTGCAATCGGAAGAAGGGATTAGATTTTTTATTAATCTTCTAAAGATTCGTGACCGCTTTTATGCGTTTTTAAAAGCACTCCGCGTTTTGAAGTTTTTACAAAGTCTATCATTTTTTCGATATATTCATTCATAGGAATTTCAGCCTTAATTTTTTCTATAGCCTGAGTTGTGTTAAATTCTTCGGAAATCAAAAGTTTGAATGCTTCGTTTGTGGCGGTTCTGACTTCTTGGGATACTCCGCGGCGTTTCATTGCAATAACATTAAGTCCGCGCGGAACAGGAGGTCTGCCTTCACCTTTGGAGTATGGAAGAATATCCTGACGTGACGCTGAGAATCCGCTTATGATAGCCATATCGCCGATTCGAATATTTTGGTGGAATACGCTCATTCCGCCGACAAAAGCGCCGAATCCTACGTGAACGTGACCGCCTAAGGTTACGAGGTTAGCAAGGATTACCTGATCGGCAAGAACACAGTTGTGTGCAACGTGAGAACCTACCATCAACAAGCACTTGTTTCCGATTCTTGTTGT
>CAOJDT010000129.1 GCA_948433295.1 uncultured bacterium | reverse complement strand
CGCCGTGAAATTCTCGCAAAACTTATGCAAGAACGTTTGAAAAATTACCCGCGCGAGATTCAAAAACCTTTGCAATACGTTGAATTTCCGAAAAAAGAACTCGATTATCTCAGTAATATTCACAACCAAACCGCAAAGAGTTTCTACGAAAACTGCGGCGCTGAAGTTTTTGAAATGTCTCTTGAAAGCGGAGTTTCCGCACGCGGAAAATGTCTTATGCACACAAAACACTGTCTGAAATTCGCTTTTAATATGTGCAAAAGCCCGAAAAAATTATTTCTTACGGATGAAAAAGGCAAAAAATACCGTCTTGAATTCGATTGTAAAAATTGTGCGATGAAGATTTATAATTCTTGACTTTCCTCAAAAAATACTTAAATAAATCATGCGCGTGTTCCTCCTGCGGGGCGCGGGTGCAAGATGAGAATTTCATACGAAAGTATGAGTTCGGAAATCTTGATTTAGGCTATAGTAAGTAAGTAAAGTTATCGTTAAAATTAGCGGATAGAGGTAGTCAGACACAAATGGGGTTGAATTTAACCAATATTAACCAACGACCATATTTAAAAGACGGCAGAAGTCTTGTTAAGAAAAAACAGGACGAAGAAGCTTCAAAGTCTGCTGCCCAAACCGAACGCGAAGAACAGGCACAGAATCAAAATGCCAGAAGCCGCGGCTTAAATTATGTTGAACAGCAATCGCCTAAATATCAGGAGATAAAACCTGAACAATGGCAGCAAATGTACACTAACCCGCAGGCGCGTGCTTCTCAACACAGTGAAACCGCTCAGGCTGCCGTTTTACCGAAACCCCAACAGCTGCGCAGTTCGAATATTAATATCGCTCAAATTTTGAAAGATTTTAAAAATACAGCCGTTGCAATCGGAACCCCTTCGGATTTGAACGAAGAGGTAGAGGGTTACCTTTCACTTATTGAAACTCAGGTTAAAAAAGATAATCCGAACGTTAAACTTATCAAGTCAAACTTGATGAACGCTTCGTCACTTCTTGACAACTATATTTCGCAAACCCTCAACAAAGAATCAAAAGTCGTTGAAAACTGGGTTGACGCGCTTTTCTTACAACAGGTTGATTTCAAATATAATGAAGAAGACATCAACCCTCAATTCCTCGTGAAGTTCCCTGAAGGTTCGACAGATAAAAAAGCAGAAGAAGTTCCGCCGGAAGAAACTTTTGCCGCTCAAGCCGTTCAGGAAGAATCAGTTCAAGAGGTTCAGGAAGAAACTGTTCCGCAGACTGTTGTAAAAATTCCGCAGGATAAAGAATTGAAATCGCTCTTTATTCAGTCGAAAAAACTTGCTTATGCAAAAGAATCTAAAAAAGCAATAGAAACTTTCCAAAAAGCGCTCGCTCGCGCAGATGAAGTCGGCGATATTGAAACAAAGTCAAAAATTTACTACGAAATCGGACAGATTTATGATAATACCGATAATCTTCCGCAAGCCCTGAAAAGTTACGACCTGTCAATAAAAACAACTTCTGACAACAACGTTAAAACCAAAGCGCACTACTCAATGGCGCAAATATACGACGACGCTAACAAAATTGAGCCTGCACTCGACCATTATTTTGTATCGGTAGCATACGGCGGCGAAAGCGATAATCTTGCGGCGCAGTCTACTTCGCTCACTCGTATCGGAAACATTTTCTCAGATATGTATGAACAAAATGCGTTTGAATTTTTCGGTGCAGCAAACGATTTGGCGGCAGAAACAGACAATTCGCGTGTAAAAGGATTTGTTGCCTCAAGTACCGGACGTGCTTATGAGAAATTCGGTGAACCGCAACAGGCGCTCAAATCTTATTCACAGGCGGTTAAAAATTATTCGGACGCCGATTCACCTGCAAAAGCCGCACAAAACTACATCAGTGCCGCCGAAATCATGATAGATTTCGACAGCTATGAAAAAGCGCGCGGACTTTTGAACAAAGCCCAAAAATTTGCACAAAAAGCCAACGACGAAAGTCTTATCTCAGAAATTAGCGAAAGGTTACGGGAAATCGTATAAGGTGTGATTCAATATAATGTTAAGGCTCAGACATTAGAATTGGTTAAGTTTCACAATACCCAAAAATCATTCTCTTGCTAAGCGGTTTGGCAATCGTCGTGGGAATATGATAATAATTTGGCAAACAATAAGAAAAATATCATTTCAGAGTTGTGTAGTGCCTCAGCCACTACCAGATGACTTTTTCAATAAGTTCGATTTCGTTGCCGTCAGGGTCTTTTACAAACGCGATTTTTGTGCCTTTTCCGTTTAAGTCGAACGGTTCGTATAGGTATTCGTAACCCAGTGAATGAAGTTTTTCTGTGAATTCATCCAGTGATTTTACCGAAAATGCAAAGTGTCCGAATCCTGTACCGTTTTCGTAACCGTTTTCAGGTGTTTCGTCATTGTAAGTTAACTCAATCTGGCAGCAGCCTTCTTCGTCATTAAGAAAGTAAAGTTCACAGTCGTCAAGTCTTTTTTTCTTTTCAAAAGTCATGTTCAATAATTCTGTGTAGAATTTCAAAGACGCATCAATGTCTTTTACTCTTATCATTGTGTGTAAAAATTTCATTT
>CAOJDT010000128.1 GCA_948433295.1 uncultured bacterium | reverse complement strand
CGAGGATATTTAATTTAAAGAAGAATCGAGGGGATTATGGGTGGATACTTAGTTAATTTTTCAGTTTACACAATGGCTATGATAGGGCTTATTTTCTTTGCCCTTATGGTTTATAAAAAGTTCGCGCAAGGTTCTTTGAGCGGTAAAAAATCCGAGTTTCTCAATGTTGAAGAAACCCTCAGCCTTTCTCCGCGTAAAACTCTTTATGTTGTCAGAGCAGGCGGAGAAAAATTTCTTATTGCGGGCGATGTTGATAAAACTTCATTAATCTCTAAATTGGAATCGAATTCCCGGCCGACTATACGCCAACGCAAAGATATTTCGGTGAAACATTTTGAGGAATCGGAAATCCCGTCACCAAGCATTGATGATTTGCCCGTGATTTCGGTGCATTCAAATAAAAGTAAGAATGTTTTACACGATATGGTTAGAAAAATCAGTAACTAAGGAAATTTTTATATAATGCAAAATGTTTTAACAGATATAAATCCGGTTTTACAGATATTAATCGTTATGACGCTGTTTTCGCTCATACCGTTGGTATTCTGCTGTATGACGAGTTTTTTACGGTTTGTCATCGTATTTTCAATGCTTAAAACCGCAATGGGTACACAACAGGTTCCGCCGTCAATCGTAATTATAGGACTGTCTGTAATTCTTTCTTTTTATACAATGGGAGGCACTTTTCAGAAAATGTATGAGATGGGAAGCGTTCCGTATCAGAAAAATCAGAATATTGTCCTTGCGATAGACGAAGGGTCAAAGCCTTTGAAAGAATTCATGATGAAGCAGACAAGAGAATCAGATTTGTCATTCTTTGTCGAATTGTCCAAAAAGCGTCCGCCGGCTTCACCTGATGAAATTACGATATGGGAAGTTGCGCCCGCTTATATTATCAGTGAATTAAAAACTGCTTTTGAAATCGGTTTTGTAATATTTGTGCCGTTTATTGTATTAGACCTTGTTGTTGCTAATATTTTGCTGGCACTGGGGATGTTCATGTTGTCACCGACGATTATTTCGCTGCCGTTTAAGTTATTGATATTTATTGCTGTTGACGGATGGGCGTTGATTGTTCAGGGGCTTGTGTCGAGTTACAATTAGCCGAAAATTTTGAGAGGTAATTATGTTAGAAGTTTTAGTTGAATATTTGGCAAAAGGATTTTTATCAATGCTTACGATATCTATGCCGTGCGTACTTGTTGCGGCAGGTGTAGGTCTTGTTGTAGGAATTTTGCAGGCGGTAACTCAGGTTCAGGAACAAACAATTGCTGCGGCGCCGAAAATTCTTGCGGTTTTTCTTGTTATAGTAATCGGAGGTTTCGGATTTATAAGAATTTTGACGAATCTTTTTACCGAAGGTATGAATCTTGCGTTTCAGGTAGTTCCGAAAAACGACAATTACGTTCTGGCGGCAGATTATTACAAATATACTTCTCCATACGGAAGTCTTGCGCCTGATAAGTTCCGAAATCAGCAAAATATTGATTATATTATGAAAAATCCGGGGAGAGTTCCGTTTATTCGTAACGAAGAACGCGTAAGAACAATCCCTTCAAATCGTTCTCCGAACCCTAGACCTGATTTGGTTGAAACAAGAAAGATAATGGGAAATTAAGATGGAACAAATTCTCGCAGAATTGACAAAAATGTTTCCACAGATAAATACCGCTCTTTTGACCGGTATTTATGTTTTTGCGAGAATGATAGGGTTTTTCCGATTCGCGCCTGTGTTTAACCGTAAAGAAATGCCCGGCATGATTAAAATTGCACTTGCGCTTTTGATGACTGTTTGCTTTACATCTTTAATCAAACCTGATGCCATGGGCAGTGAGGATTCGTTATTATTGTCAATAATATTGAATTTTGCTGTAGGGGCGATGATTGGGTATATGGCGCAGTTAATTCTTCTTGCAATTGACGCGGGCGCTGATATGATTAATATGCAAATGGGTTTGTCGTCCGCAATGGTTCTTGATCCGACTACTTCCAGTCAGGTTTCTATTCTCACTAAAATAGTATCTCTTCTTGGGGTGTTGATATTTATTCATCTGGGAGGGATTTATTGGCTTATACGTGCGTTTATGAGAAGTTTTGAAATCTTTCCGATTTTTGCGTCATCAATTCCGCTTGCGAAAATTGTAAGTATGGATTATTTGATAAAAATGACATCAAACATTTTGTATATGGGTTTGCAGGTTGCATCGCCGATTCTTCTGGCGACACTCGGTCAGGATATCATTCTCGGGGTAATCTCAAAAACCGCTCCGCAGGTTAACGTATTCCAACTAAGCTTCCTTTTTAAACCTGTTCTCGGCGCAGCTATAATGATATGGATTTTACCGATGCTTGTGAATGTTATTACCGATTACTTTTTGTCGTACGCGAATATTTTTTAATGTTAAAATAATTTTATGGTTAAAAACGCATACATCCATATACCTTTTTGTAAATCAAAATGCAAGTATTGTTCATTTGTTTCATATCCTTCATTGGATTTGAAAGGGCAATATCTTGAAGCTTTGCAAAAAGAAATTATTTATCATTATAAAGATGAACCGTTAAAAACTTTGTACATTGGAGGAGGAACCCCTTCGGTTCTTGAAGTTTTTGAGATTGAAGCAATTGCGCGCAATTTTAATTTTGAAAAAGATTATGAATATAC
>CAOJDT010000127.1 GCA_948433295.1 uncultured bacterium | reverse complement strand
GTGCCTCTATTTAGTCAGCGTGTTTTTCTTTCTTGTCCAGAATTCTTTCTTTTTGTATCGCAACAAAAAGAAAGAATTACTGGTGCGGGTCAGGGGCGCATAGCCCCTGAAACATAATTTAATGTTAATTAAATGGGTTTGGGTGCGCATAGCACCCAATACATAAAATGTAATTTTGGGATTCAGGAGCGCATAACCCCTGAGACATAATTTAATGTTAATTAACTGGGTTTTGGTATGCGTAATACCCAAATATATTGTAATTTTAGGGTTCAGGGCTGCATAAGCCCTATAATATAATTTAATGAAATATACCTCTGTTGTGCAATGGAATATTCAATTATTCATTTTAATCTCCTTATAAATCAGAGGAGTAAATTTATGAAAAAATTATTACCAGTGCTTGCAGGGGTTATGTTATCGGTTAATTTTGCGTTCGCAACCAGATATGTTACTCAGACTTATCCGATGCCACAGCAGGATTATGCTTATAACCCGAGCGTATATAACCACAATTACCAGAATATTAATACTGACAAATTATCTCAAATGGAGCATTCTGTTTTTGGCAGAACCTATGACGGGCAAAGTTATGAAAATCGTTTGAATCGTCTTGAAAGAAGTGTTTTTAACCGAACTTATTCAAATCTTCCGTTTGAAGAACGCCTTGATAATCTTTTCGTAAACTATAACAATAACTATAATAATAATAACTATTCTTATCCCGTTAACAGTAAAAGAGGTTTGATAAATACAATAAGTACGATGCTAATGGGAAGTCCTACAGGGCTTTCGCCGCAAATAAACCCGTACTGGGACAGCAATCCGGCTGCCCCTAACGGAAGGCAGTATGATTACTATGGCAGAGACGGTTGGCGACACCATAATAATAATATAGGTTCGGGTGTCGGTATAAAAATTCTTGACTAATCAAAATTAATCATTAAATATATCATACATTTAGATGTTTCTGAACTTGAGGTTATCATCCATAATAATCACAAGAAAGTATACTCTAAAAATGCCTTTTCGTTACAGATTACAAAAAGTATTAGAATTCAGAATCAGAAAAAAAGAAGAACAATTGTTAGTCGTTCAAAAGGCGCAGCAGGCGGTCTTCATAGCTGAAGAAAATATTCGAAAAAATAACGAAGAGATAGAGGCTACAAAACAGAACATGCGAATGGCTAATCCCATGATGTACGAGGCGTATGATAACTACCTTATCCATCTGTGGGAAAAGGCAAAAGAACTTGAACAAATCCGTGTAGAAGCTCAAAGAGTTTTGGATATTGAAAAAGCTAAGCTTGTAAAACTCGAACAGGGTGTGAAAGTTCTCGAAAAGCATAAGGAAAAAAGCAGAGAGGCTTATATCGCAGAAGAAAAAGCCGCTGAATTGAAACAGTTTTCCGAACTCGGTGTAACAAGGTTTTACAGACAAAATCTTGAAAAAATCGAAGAAGAAGAAAAAGAAATCCTGAGACAACTCGAAGAATTGGAGGGTGATTAAGTTTAATGATTAATGTAGAAACCGCAGCAACAGCAATATTCTCAAATACGGGTATTCAAAACGGAACCTCCTCTTCCGCTAAAAAGAATTCAAATGCAGGCTCTTCTTTTCAGGAAGAATTAAAGTCTGCCGAAACTGAACAGGTAAAAGAGTCTCCTCAAGATGAAAAAGATTTAAACACAGAAAAAACTTCCGAAAAGTCTGAAAATAAAAAAGCCGACAAACAAGAAACTAAACCTTCTGTCGAAAACAAAGAATCCCAGACTGTCCAAAATGAGACCGTTGACGAAAGTTCTCAAACCCTTGAGGGCAAATTAAGTATGTCTGATATTAATAATATTAATTCGGAAAATTTTTCTATGCTTTCGGATAAAGTAAAAACATATTTAATGCAAAACGGCGGTCAGTTCAATCTGAACGCGGTCAATCTTATGACAGCAACTTCCCGTGCCGAAATTGCACATACTTCGCCTGCGGTTGATTATTCTTCCGTAAAAATGTCTGATACCGATGCGAAATTTTTCGCAGATTTGGTTAACAAAACAGATATGTCAGCACAAAGTGTTGCCGCAGAATTTCAAAAAGCATTGCAGGGCGGAAACGTTCAACAGGTTCAATCAACAGCAAAAGCTACCGCTGCTTTGATTGCTAATCTTCAAGAATCCGCCAAAACAAATCAACCATTCAGAATTGATTTTGATCAGGATGTTTCAGTTATTCTCAAAGTCGACAGAGATGGCAAAATTAATGCCAACTTTATCCCCGGAGATAAAGCTGTTGAAGCTTATTTGAGAAATAATATTGAATTTTTGAAACAAAGATTTAACGAAGAAAATATTGCTTACGGTGATTTAAATTACTCAAAATCCCGTCAGGATAAAGAAAAACAACAACGAAATAATAAGGAGCAAAATAATGAATGATTCGTTTATTACAGCGCTGAATACTCAGAAATCAACCCAGAACTGGATGGATGTTATTGCTGATAACATGACGAACATCTATACTCCGGGTTTCAAAGAAAAGCAGGTTAACTTCAAAACCTTTTTGGGCGGAGCGATTGCCGACGATTATGACAAAAAAATGAGTCAGGGTAAATCAACCCCGGGTACCTCAAATGATAACCTTTTCCTTGAAGGCAAAGGCTTTTTCCTTACAAAAACACCGGAAGGCAA
>CAOJDT010000126.1 GCA_948433295.1 uncultured bacterium | reverse complement strand
GCAAGGGACATTTTCGCCGTAGTAATAGTCTGCGAGCGCAGTTCATTATCCGACAGTCTTGCCGTGATACTCAATAATCTCGCTTGTGATGCGCTTAAGCCCATTTCTATCAGTTCCCTTTCCACAGACATTCTAAGTCTGCATTTCAAATGACGGCTTTATAAGTCAAAAACTTTAATATTTTTCACTGATTTTACACAAATTTTAACAATTTGCAAAACTATAAATAATTGGTACGATTATATTATGGTAAGAATTTTATTGTTATCTCAGCGGGAAGAATGTGTAAATCATCTCAAAAACCTTTTAATACTCAATAAATACGAGGTTGAGGTTTGTGGAGATGAAGATTTTGTTTTTGATTATATAAATCTTGAAACGCCTGATATAATTATTTTTGACACTCTTTCAGATATTGATTTCAAAAGTTTGAGTAAAAAAATAAAGCCTTATTGTGAAAAGTCTGCGGTATTACTTTTTACTCAATCGGATTTCAAAGACAGAGAACTGATAAAATACGCAAATGCATTTATCCCTGAGGGTTCTAACGATGAAATGATTATCGGCACGATAAATATGAATCTCAGAATGAAAAATACACTGGACAAACTTTCTGATACGAACAAAGACCTTCAGGACAGTTTGTACAGACAAAATGCGCTCTATTCCACAAGTTCTCAGTTCGCAGGAACTCTCGATAAGAAAAAATTGATTAATTATATGATTGAAGGTTTTGACAGGGCGATGAGTTTTTCTCTCACCTGTACACTCTCATTCTGCGAAGCGGAACCTGTTTTGCTGATAAATTCTCTCCATGAACTTTCCGAGGAATTAATCAGTGCTTTGAAATTGCGTACGATTTTGCATTACAATTCGCTTTTTGAAGAAGAAACTCCTCCATTCAAAGTTGATATAAACAAAATTAAAGTCGTCAAGCATATAAAAGACAATGCAAGCCGTTTTACTTTTGATATTTTTCATTATGATAATATGTTTGCACCGATACGTCTGGGCGAAAATTTATACGGCTGTGTGGAAATTTTTAAAGACGCACCTTTTTCGTCTGATGATTCCCGATGCTTTCAAACAATTGCACAGCAGGTTGCTTTGCCGTTGAAAAGCGCATCTTTGTATCAGGAAATTAAAGAAACCAACCTTAAACTCGAAAAGCTTGAACGCTTGAAATCCGAGTTTATTTCGATAGTTTCGCACGAACTCAGAACCCCGCTGACTTCCATCAAAAATTCGCTCGATATTTTGTTGACAGGTAAATGCGGTGAAATTAACGATTCGGGTAATAAGTTTCTTGATATGGCAAAACGTAATGTGCAAAGACTTTCGGGGATAATAAATGACCTTCTTGATTTGTCGAAAATCGAAGCAGGGAAAATGGATTTTCATTTCAAAAATATGAGTATTCATTCTGTTATTGATTACGTAAAATCGACGCTTTCTATTGTTGCAAAAGAAAAAGGGCTTTTGTTGGAAAGTGTCGAAACCGAAAACCTGCCTGAAATCAGCGCAGATTCTCAAAGGTTGGAACAGGTTCTCACAAATCTTGTCTCAAACGCTATAAAATTTACGCCAGAAGGTAAAAAGATTACCATAATCTCTGCGCTTAAAAATGCCGCAGAGATTGACGTTCATCCGTATTTTCAAGATGAAATTTCAAAACTCAAAGGTGATTATGTTGTCGTATCCGTAAAAGACGAAGGTATTGGTATTGCAGAAAAAGATCTTCTCCACGCGTTTGATAAGTTTGCGCAAATTGAAAATTCTCTTTCCCGTAAAGTCGGCGGCTCCGGTTTAGGTCTTCCTATCGCAAAACAACTTCTGGAAGCGCATAACGGGGCAATCTGGTGCACAAGTAAACTTGATTATGGTTCCGAATTCTCATTTGCAATTCCTGTAGCGACAGAAAAAGTTCTCTCAACAGTATTATAATTAATCTAAAATTTAAAAGGGTAATTTTTAGGTATACGCCAGCCGTTATGCTGGATAACTGCAGTACAATAAGCTGCTGTTGCAGATCCTTCTTTACATCCGAAGTGAGCAACATCGGTTAAGCTCTCTTCTTTGCCGTCCCAATGAGCCATGTAAGGTTCAACCCCTTTACCTTTATGATATTTCATAAAAGGTTTTCCGTTCTTATTGAAAAGCGCCTCATTCGGCCAGTAGCCGAACAAAAACTGTTTTTTACCCATAATAGTATAGTCTAAACCGTCTCTGCAATCTTTTACCTGCGGACAAAATATAAAATGTCCGCCATTTGTTTGTTCTGTAATTTCACCGTCAGGTTTTGCGTAAAAATAAATATCCATAACAAAACCGCTTCCGTCAGGAAGTTTTACAAGATACTGTTTTGCGCCCGATGAATCTGTCGCCGTAATGTTTTCCACATCCGTATATTTTAAATACGGCTTTATATAAATATTCCAAAATTCATCAGTATCCTTAGGAGTCCAGTTTTGCTTATCACCGTATTTCACCTCTGCCATTTGAATTGCCTGATTTATGCTTGAATAAAATTTTTTAAGTCTTGTTTCAACTGTAGTGACACGATTTTTCTGAATTAACGCAGGAATAGTCAATGCTGCAACAATTCCGATAATACCAAGTGTAATCAATACTTCCGCCAATGTGAACCCGAAATTAGATTTCATAGCCACCTCCTTGCACACTATTATAATAGTATAGAATACACATTGTCAATAGTATAAAATTTTTCTATGACAGATTATAATGAAATCCTGAAGCAAATCGGGCTGAATTTTCGTGTGGAAAGGATAAAGAAAAGTCTTTCACAGGAAAAATTTGCCGAGCTTGCCAATGTTCATACAAATTATATAGGCAAAGTCGAACGCGGTGAGCAAAATCTTACTGTGAAAAAGATTGTTTTACTTGCTGATT
>CAOJDT010000125.1 GCA_948433295.1 uncultured bacterium | reverse complement strand
TTATCTGTTTCAAGAAGTTTTTCAAGGTATTCCGCCTGAGTCGCATAATCACCGATACTTTTTCTAAAATCCGCGAGTTTTTGTAGCGCAGTTCTGTTTGAAGGTTCAAGTTTGTATAATTTTTCGTAAAATTCAATGGCGTGATTCTTTTCACCTGTATTTTCAAACAAAATCGCTAAAGATTGAATCAAATCCGCGTCATCATCTTTAATTTGATATGCGTTTAGAAAATCGTTAACCGCTATATCTTTGTTTCCTCTGGCAAGATTATATTTACCCCAGTTGAGGCAGGCATTATATTCATCTTTTAGGTTTTCGTAAATCAATGCGTTCATCTGGAAGCCAAGTGCGGTATTCGGCTGATATTTTTCATATTCCTGAACGTATTTCAGCGCTTCTTTATAATTTTTTTCTCCAAAATAATACTGGGCTTTAAGCACATAATATTCTGAATCTCCCTGATATTTTGATTCTAAATCATTTAGAAGTTTGCAGGCTTCGTTATTTTCACCTGCTGCGATAAGACATTTAATTCTCATTAAATCATCGCCTGTAATATCTTTAGCAAGTTCAGGCTGATTATTTTTAAGATACATTTGTGCGAGAATTTCTTTTACGGTAACACTGTCAAAACCTTCTTTTCTGGCGCGTTCCAATGTTTCTACGGCACTTCCGATTGCCTGTTCCTGAGTGTATAGGTTTGCGAGTTTTATATAAACCTCTTCTGTTGCATTACCGTGGTCAATTACTTTCAAATATTCGTCGATAGCCTTAGGTGCGTTTCCTGTTTGTTCGTACAGAGATCCGAGTACAAATCTTGTGGAACATTCTGCTTTTTCATCATCGGCAACGTGACTTAGGGCTTTTTTGAAGTCATTTATGGCGTGTTCAAGCTGGTGATTTACAGAGTGAAGATTTCCGCGGTAGACGTAATATTTAAACTTATCTGTTGCAACATATATATCCATAAGCTGTTCGTATGCCATAATATTTGTTGCATCCATTTCAAGAATTGCGGAATAATATTGAGACGCTTCTTCTTTTTTATTAAGCATCATTGAGATGTGACCGAGACGTTCAAGAACATTTAAGTCTTTCGGATTTGAGTCGTATGTCTTTTTATACTCTTCGTACGCTTTGTCGTACTGTTCGTTTTCTTCGTATTGTTCCGCTAATTGTATACTCATTATATTAATACTCCTTTTTTATTTATTATATATAAAAAATTTTTGATGTCTTGTCCTGTAGGGCTAGTTAAAACGGTTTTGAGTTTTTTCTATTCCGTTTTCAAGATAAAATTTTACGGATTCGATTGACTTATCAAGAACACTTTTTAATTCGTCAAGCTGGTCTTTCGGGAAATTTTGAAGCACGTAATTTTCCGACGGAATATTCGGCTGAGGTCCGATTCCGACTTTCAATCTTGCAAAATCTTTTGTCCCGACATGTTTTATAATTGATTTAATCCCGTTATGCCCGCCGTCAGAACCGTTTGCACGGTACCTTATTCTCCCTAAATCGAGTGCAATATCATCGTATATTATCAAAATATCTTTTACTTCGATTTTGTAATAATCCATGATTGCGCGCACGGCTTCTCCCGACAAATTCATAAATGTTGTGGGCTTTGCAAAAATAATATCTTCACCGTTATATTTGAATTTTAAAATTGCGGCTTTTAATTTGTTTTCTGTTTTGAATGTAAAACCTTCTTTAACCGCCCATCTGTCGAGAACCATAAAACCTGCATTGTGGCGTGTCATGCAGTATTTGTCCCCGATGTTTCCTAATCCTGTTATTAATTTCATATCTCTACCTTTTATATTTATTATTTTAACTTAAATAAATATTACCGTCCTTGTTTACCTTGTTTTCGCTTAACAAAATGATAGAAAAGATTTACTTTGAGAATGCGAATAATTAAGAGGATACAGAAAATGAAATCTAAAGAAAAACCAATTATACAGGAGAGAAGTTCCGAAAAGGTTGCAAAATTTCTTGATAAAAACGGATTGCACAAAAAAGATTTCGCCGAAATGATAGGCGTAACGCTATCTTATGTTTATAACCTCATTGATGATACCATTCCGTTTTCTACCAGAGGTACAACTTTAGAAAGAATTGCAACGGTCATGGAAATTGAGCCTGAAGAGTTTGAAGAATACAAAATTCCGCAAGAACCTCGTGTTATTGATGATTTTGTGGAATATCTTCACTCAGAAATGAAAAACAAAAAAATGTCGGTTGTAAACTTTTTAAAAGCTTTTCCGCGTAAAAAACGTCTTGAAATTGTGGATATTCTTCGCGGAAACCTGCCGCTTCCTATAGATTACAAAGAGTTGACCATGATTGCTCAGGTATTGGAGCTTAATAAAGAAGAAGTCTACAACATGTGGGAACGCCGCATGAAAAGCGTTCTAGAAACTAACGGGATGAATATTTATGCGAATGCCGCACTTGTAAATGCAATGTTTGATTGCGCTAAAAAATATATAAATCTTAAATAGCCATTCGGGTAATTGAAAGATTTTTATGTAAACGATTAAATATAATTAAATCTTTTTCATACTTCCAGCTATTCTTAATTCCAACCGCCCTTTATTATAAAGGGCTTTTTTTTTATTAAGGATTGAATAATTATAAAAAATAAGTTATAATAGTACCTGAGCACGAACGAGCTGAGCGAATTTGCGTACGGATGGAGCGTCAGCGAATCCGGATAGCGGAACAGCGAGGACTACTTAGTCCGAAAGGACAATTGTCTGAGTCTGTGGAGCGAGAAGCAAATTCAAGACAGGCTGAAGGTTTGATACGGCGACGCGAAGACGACGGCGTAGGAAAACCGAAATGCCGTTACATGCGAGTGAGTAAGACGGCACATCCACCTGACACTAAAATACAGGGAGGTACTGATAATGAACAAAAAGAAAGGATAAAAGTATGAAAACGCTTGATATGACTGCATTTGCGGGGGGGGGGCAACTGAGTTGCAGCACCCTGACACT
>CAOJDT010000124.1 GCA_948433295.1 uncultured bacterium | reverse complement strand
CGGTTAGCCCCCCCCCCCGAAAAACCTGATATAGCTTGGCTTTTGCATATAATTAGTCTCCTTGTTTAATATACTCTTATCTACTATTATAAATCATTTTTGAAAAATTTCAAGTATGCAAAATCTTACGCCTGTACAACAAGCGTATTATAAACACTTTTTAAAGACCGTAACCTTTTACACGACGAAAACAAAAATGAAACAAATTAACACTTCACGTCGTCTTTATTTTTGTGAGGCTTATCCTTCTGCAGAAAGTTCTTCCCAGATGCTTGGAACAACGATTAACGCAGTATAAACGATAAATCCGAACAAAATTAAATTAATAGCTTCCATATAAACTCTCCTATAGTCTACATATATATTATGCCCATGATAAACAGAAATGTAACACTAAATTTTTAGACTATAGCAAAATCGTAAAAAAATTAGTATATAATAGAAGAAAGAGGAAATAAATGAAAAAGAAACTTGAAGTACTGTTTTCAAACCTATGCTGTTCACATTGTAAATCAGAATTTAATGAGGATTCATTTATAATAAAACGCGAAGAACCAGGCTTAACTGTAACCCATCTGGTATGCCAAAATTGTGGCAAGAATTTCGGAGTTGCGTTTCTGGGATTTTCGGGAATTGAAGTAAAAGACGAATCTCAGCTGGCACTGGAAGTTCAAGAAGGTCCGGAGCCTATAAGTTACGATGATGTTATTGATGCCCACAGATTCATCAAAAACCTCGACGAGCACTGGGCTGAACATTTGCCAAAAAGTAATTAGTTAAATAATACCCCGACAATAGCCGCAGACATATAACAGGTTAAGGTTCCTGCAATAAGTGCTCTTACCCCGAGTCTTGCAAGATTTTTGCGTTGGTTAGGAGCCAGTTCGCCGATACCGCCCAGTTGGATTGCAATAGAACCAAAGTTACCAAAACTGCACAATGCAAAACATGTAATTAAATAACTTTTTTCGGACAACATTTGCGGAAGATTTACCAAATCAACATAAGCAACCATTTCGTTCAAGACAAGCTTTGTTCCCATAAGACTTCCTACAGTAGTAGCTTCACTAATAGGAACCCCCATAAGAAAAGCAAATACCGCAAAGATTTTTCCGAGAATCATTCTTAACGAAAGTTGAGTTAAATCAAAAGATGTAAAATTAATATGAGCGTATTTAACAAATAATATACCAAACCCTTTTAGAAACCAGTCTATCATTGCAACGAGCGCAACAAGCGCCAAAATCATGGCTACAACATTAATAGCGACCTTCATACCATCTGATGCACCTGCTGCAATCGCATCAAAAACATTTATGTAAGGTCGTTTTCTTTTGCTGTAAGAAATTTTAAAATTTTCACTTGTTTCCGGTACTGCGGTTTCGGGATACATAATTTTTGAAATAACAAGCGCACCCGGAGCCGCCATAAAAGAAGATGCCAACAGATAATGCGCAGGAATACCCAATCCTATATAAATCGGCATTGTTGCCATAGAAATACATGCCATGCTTCCTGCCATAGATGCAAGAAGTTCAGAACGAGTAAGTTTTTCAAGATAAGGCTTAATCATAATTTGTGCGGCAATTTGCCCGACAATTGCACTCGCAACATTTGACAAAGCTTCAGCACCGCTTACGGACATCAATTTATTCATTGCTTTTCCGAAAATCGGAACAACTCTTTGCATAATTCCATAAAAATACAAAATGTTTACAAGAATCATCATAAATATCAGAGATGAAATCAGTTGAAGCGCAAAAACATTAGCACCGCTTCCGAATATATTTCCAAGATGAACGTTATCTATCAACGGACCAAAAACAAAAGCCCCGCCCTCTTTTGCAAAATCAAGAATTTTTTGGATAAACATTCCGATGTTCATAAATATTGCACGCCCGAGCGGAACTTTAAAAATAAATATTGCAAGAAATACCTGTAAAAATAATCCCGTTCCAATAGTTTTATAATTGATTGCTTTTTTGTTATTAGACATCAAAAACGCCAAAAGCAATATTGCAATAATCCCGAAAATTCCGAAAAATCTATCCATATTTCCCCTTTAACAAAAGTGCACGTGTCTATTTTACTTTAAACCAAGCCAAAAAACTTTAATTATTGAAAAAAATTTACTTAATATTTCTTTACATTTGGCACGTTAACTGTTGAAAAAAAAGTTGTCAGCATTTTACTATAGTAGCAGAGGAGAAAAAATTTTCTGCAACATGGTTAAATAGAGAAAAAAGGAGTGTAAAGATGCGTATCGCTTCGGTCTTGCCGCATACTTATGCAGGCAGTGCTAACAAAACAAAATTTTCTACACAAACTCAAAAAAATTATCAAACTTCAACCGCTAATAATTACGAAATTTCGGCGGCTGTTGCAGGTACCGCTTATATTAACAATCTCGAAAGAGGGAGCTCTGTACCGTCAATCCGATTAACTTTCACCGGCGCTGACAAAAATATTAACCAATTCGTATCTTATGCACCTGAAAATAAAAGATATAAATTAAACGCATATAATCAGGGCGGTCTTGGCGTTGTAGCTCTGGAAGGCCCTGACAGCTGGAGATTAAAAGAAAAAGCCGACGTTAGAGACTTTTCTCCATATCACTCGTTCGGAAACGAAAACGGCGGTATCAGAATTGCAGAAATGGTAAAAGATAAAAATGGAAATTTAGAAAGACTTATTCCTGCAACAAACTTCTTTGAAGCCAATCAAACGGAAACTCTTGAACAAGCCGCAAAAAGATTAGGTAAAAAAACTGAAGATTTGCGCTTCGTAATACAGGTGGCTCCTGATACAAAAAATAATTCTGCATTTATAATTTTAGAAGACGAAAATGTATCAGGCTCATTTAAACGTGTATCCGACACTTCAATTGACCAATTAAAAGAAATTAAATACCGCTTATTCGGTGCACCTGAATTATCCGACCCTGTTGTATCAGCAGAAAAAGCACTTGATTTCCAAACAAAAGAAAAAGTTAAACAACCATATATTGCAAAAATAAAAGAAGAAATTAACCGGACATATAACTATGAACAAGAGCTTCAAA
>CAOJDT010000123.1 GCA_948433295.1 uncultured bacterium | reverse complement strand
TAAGTATAACATATTTTTCAAAACTTTTCAATATAAAAAGGTTCCGCCACATGACGAAACCTTCAATAATTTTAAACTGTATTTTCGAACTATTTGCCGTTAACAACAGTTTTGAATTTTTTACCTGCAGAGAAAGCTGGAACAGTTTTAGCAGGGATTTTAATTTCTTTACCGGTTTGTGGGTTTCTGCCTGTTCTTGCAGCTCTTTTTCTAGATTCGAATGTACCGAAGCCTACCAATGTTACTTTTTTACCTTTAGAAACAGTTTTTTGAACTGTATCGATTAAAGCTGTGATTACTTCTGAAGCTTCTTTTTGAGTAACATTAGCTTTTTTTGCAACTTCTTGTACTAATTCTTCTTTGTTCATGATTAAACTCCTTCTTCTTATGTACACCCTTATTATAGCGAAGATTTGAATTTGCGCAAGTATTTTTACGAAAATTAATATTTAGTACCTTAAAAAACATCTGTTTGTACTATTTTCCGATGGATATTTGATACAAAATGTCATATTTAATGGTATTTTTTAAAGTTTTTGGTACAATAATATAGGGGAAAGTAATGGCAGGAATTGTTTAATGAAAGAAAGAATCATTTTATTTACAATATTTTTCGGGTTGGCAATATTCATTTATATATTCCAGAGTTATTTTAATACTGTCTGGGCGTTGGCGTTTTTATGCCTGTGCATGACAGTTTATGCATTGTTTACGAACCTTGCATACAATATCAAAAAGCGTAAACTCAAAAAATACCCGCAGGTGATTAACAAAAACTATAAACCTTTCGTTACGGTTATGATTCCCGCACACAACGAAGAAGAAGTAATTTCAAATACTGTAGAAAATATTCTTCAGATGGATTATGAAAACTTTGAAGTAATCGTTATTGATGACAGAAGTTCTGATAATACAGCTACAGTTATCAGGAATTTGGAACAAAAATATGACAACGTAAAAGCTCTCATCAGAGAGGAAGGGACTTTTCCGGGGAAATCCGCAGTTTTAAACGACGCCTTTCAAATAGCTAAAGGTGAAGCAATTCTTGTATTTGATGCAGATGCGACCGTTGAGCCGGATTTTCTTACCAAACTCGTTCCTCAACTTGAACCGAAAGATGTCGGCGCTGTTCAGGCAAGAAAAGTTATCAGAAATAAAAACTTTAATCTTCTCACCCGCTGCCAGAATAACGAATACACTATGGATACTTACTTTCAGGTAGGAAGAGATTCTATAAAAGGCGCGGTTGAACTTCGCGGCAACGGCGAACTTATTAAACGTGAAGCCCTTGAAGATATCGGAGGTTGGAATAATTATACAATCGTTGATGACCTTGATATGTCCACGCGTTTGCATATAAAAGGATGGGACGTTCGTTTTTGCGTGGATGCGGTTGTTTATGAAGAAGGTATTGCTTATATTTGGCCGCTTTTCAGACAAAGAAGACGTTGGACGGAAGGTACTATCAGACGTTATCTTGAGCATGCCGGCGCTGCAATTACTTCGAAAAAAATGTCGCTTCGTGCAAGACTTGATATGACCGCTTATATTTCTGAAATCATCATGCCTTTGTGGTGTGTAATGGAATTTTTAATCCGCGGATTTAAGGTTCTTGCCAAAGACGCACCGACTCATATGCTTTATTCGTCTATTATCATAAGTATTGCAATCGGTGTAGGATTCTTTCTTGCCGTCAGATACGCTTTAAGACGATATGACTTTATGCCGAGACTTGATGCAATATTTGAGGCTGTTATGACATCGGTTTATCTTCTCATAATATGGTTCCCGCTCGCTATGTTCATTTGTATCAAAATCCTGTTTATGAAAAAAGATATGAAATGGGGTAAAACCGCTCACGGATTGGTTCGAGAAGAAGAAGCAAGCATTAAGGCTTTCTTGAAAAAAGAGTTACAAAAAACAAAAGATTACACTGATAAAATAAAAAACATTTTGGCTGAAAAAGGAGAAAAATAATGACAGATACTATTGCTAACGTTAAAAGCAAAATCAGAGACGTGGTTGATTTTCCGAAACAAGGAATTGTTTTCAGAGATATTACAACCGCACTCAAAGATTCTGAAACTTTAAAAGTTATGATTAATTACCTTTGCGAACAATACAAAGATGTAAAAATCGACTACATCGCAGGTATCGAAAGCCGTGGCTTTATTTTCGGTATGCCAATGGCTTACAAATTAAACGCAGGTTTTGTACCTATCAGAAAACCGAACAAGCTCCCTGCAGAAACTTATGCTCAGGAATATGAACTTGAATACGGTACAGATAAAATCGAAGTTCACAAAGACGCATTTCCTGCAGGTGCAAACGTACTTGTAGTTGATGATTTGTTGGCTACAGGCGGAACCGCAGAAGCAGCGTGTAAACTCGTTAGAAAAACAGGGGCAAACCTTGTGGGAATAGCATTCTTAATCGAATTAAACGCTCTTAAAGGTCGTGAAAAACTCCAAGATTGCGGCAAAATCGTTTCAATGCTTGAATACTAAAAAAAGAGCCTCAGATGAGGCTCTTTTTAAAATTTTATTCTGCAAACAAGCGTAATACCTTTACCTTTTTCGTTTACCGTCCTTATTTTTCCCATGAACATTTTTGAACGAGGAATATTTTTTTCATATTGTACAACTGGAACCTCTTTGAAATTTAACTTTTTCTCTTCTATCAAGTATTGGAAATAAATATTTGACAGACGTTCAGATAAAAAGGCTTCGATTCTGTGTTGATAAACATGTCTTGAACTGCGCATTTTAAAATAAGGTTTAAGTTCAAACAAAATATCAAATAAAAATTTTGCATAATCGTCAAAATATTTTTTAGGCATAATCATCATATTATAGAAATAGCCTGAATTTGCAGACAAAGCTTTATCCGCAATATGCGCAAGGTGCGGATATTTTTTCACAAGAACTTCCATCGCCAATTCCAAATCTTCGCCATAATGGACGCCCGCATATTGAGAGTAAATACTTTCGTCAAAGGTTAACTTTTTCGGCAAAATAATGTCATATTGAGACATTAATCGTTTTAAAACTCTTTCGTTAATACAATACTTTTCAACAGC
>CAOJDT010000122.1 GCA_948433295.1 uncultured bacterium | reverse complement strand
CCCCACCCCCCCCCCCCCCCCCCCCCCTCCCCCCACCCCACCCACCCTTAACCAAAACCCATCGGCGCTTCCACCCCTCCCACAACCACAACCCCGGGGGGGGGGGGCAAACCCGCTCATAGCCTGGGTTTTACTCTTGCGGAAGTTTTAATTACATTAGGAGTTATAGGAATCGTGGCGGCAATGACATTGCCTGTGCTTATTCAAAAACAAAATAATACAATTGCCGAAACACGTTTGAAAAAGTTTTATTCTGTATTTAATCAGGCTATTTTAATGTCCGTGAAAGATAACGGAGATTTTGAAAATTGGAATTACTGGGCGATGGACAAAAAAGATGAAAATGGTGATTATTTAAATCAAAATGAACTTATTCAAAAGAATTTTGAATCATATCTTGAACCTTATTTAAAAATTACTGATAAAAAGAAAGTTATCAATGAAGCGGGACAAGAGGTAACAATGTATTATCTTGCAGATGGCAGTGCATTTAAGTTTGCAGAACGCCAAAATCGTGATATAAGTTTTTATCCTAAAAATGCGGAAAATTGTATCAAAAAATACAAAGATGGAGAACATACCGTTGGTGTTTGTATGTTTGAGTTTGTTTTTAATCCTGTCAGTTCGAGTGTTAAATGGAAATATCATTATAAAAAAGGATTGGAGCCTAATCTTTATCTGTGGGACGGAAACGAAAGTTCTTTGTATGATGCAAACGATGCAGGCTGTAATTTTCGAGGCGCTTATTGCACAGGCTTGATTCAACATAACGGATGGAGGATTCCAAAGGATTATCCGCGTAAAATATCATATTAATCCGAAGTTATACATTTGCAAAAACATCTTGTATCTGCTAGCATATTCTTATTAAGAAGGGATATGCGATTATGAATATGAAAAAGTTTTTGATAGCAGCGTCAGTATTGTTTTTTGCAACAACTCAGGTGAATGCGAAAGAGGTCTGGGATAACAATCTTCGTACTAATTTTCTCAACCACTCCGCGATAATTTATGCTGTAAATTTGAGAAACTTTAATGCTCAGGATTTAAATAACAACGGCATAATTGATTTTGACGAAAATGAAGAAAGCGGTAATTTCCTCAACGCTATTGCAAGGCTTGACGAACTGCAGGCAAACGGTATAACCGCAATTCATCTTCTTCCTGTAACACCCGTAGGTAAAGTTAAAGCTCTCGGAACCGCCGGTTCTTTATATGCTGCGGCAGGATTTGATTCGCTTAATCCTCAACTTAAAAGCGATAAAACAATGTTAACCATTGAAGAACAGGCAAAAAAGTTTATCAATGAAGCTCATGAACGCGGAATTGCCGTAATTGTTGATGTTCCTGCCTGCGGCTCATACGATTTGTATCTGCAAAGACCCGAACTCTTTGTTAAAGACAAGTCGGGTCAACCGGTTATTCCTGCGGATTGGAATGATGTAAGGCTTTTTGACAGCGGTAATGAAACTGCAATTAATAAAGATGTTTTTAATGTTTACAGAGAATTTGTTGATTTTGTGATGGATTTGGGCGTTGACGGAATCCGCGTGGATGTTGCTCACAGCAAACCTGCCAAATTCTGGAAAGAATTAATCGACTATTCAAGACAGCGTGACAGAGAATTTCTCTGGCTTGCCGAATCTTCCGACTCCTGGAAAGATTCTGTTTCTCCGTATACAGTATTCACGCCTTACGATAAACTTTTAGCCGCAGGTTTCGACGGGTATTACGGAAGTTACTTTGATATGAAAAACTGGAAAACCTCCAGAGAATTAATGAACCGTGTAAATGCAGATTTGAATCTTGAGAAAAAAATCGGAGAACCTAAAAGCGTTATCGGAAGTTTTACCACTCATGACGAACTCAGTCCGGTTCTTGTTAACGGTAAAAAATACAGCAAAATGATTATGTGGCTGAATGCTACTTTGCCTGTAAATTCATACTTTGTAGACGGTTTTGATACGGGTGATAAATATATTTACGGATGGGCTAACAAAAAAGCACGCAAAACTTTCACTGATGATGATACTTATTTTGTTCACCGCGGTAAAATCGACATATTCAATTTCTCCGCAAAACCCGGCGCTAAGGATTTAGAATTGCAAAAAGAGTTTAAACAGGCAAACGAAATGAAAAGATATGTTGACACTCTTTATAAAAGCGGACACTTTAAATTTCTTAAAACCTCCAACCCATCAGTGTTCGCATACGTTGTTTCAGGTAACAAAAATACCGTACTCGTTATCGGAAACATGAATTTTAGAGCCATAGCTGATGTTGCGGTAAGTATTCCAAGATTTGATGAAAACGTTGAGGTCATTCCGATAATTTTTGAATCAGCACCGATTTCCAAAAAAGGAAAAATGATTATAGAATTGCAGCCCGGAGAGATTCAAGTCTATCAAATGAGCCGCTTTCAGATATAATCTTTACTCCCAAAACTTCGGCTGTCTCTGCTTGACATCGCCCTTTCAGCAACGTAAAATTGTCTTGTATATAACCGAAGGGAGTATAGAAAATGTTGGATCGTATACAAATTACAAAAGAAGTAGAAGAAATGTGCTGCGTAAAACGCGGTGTTAAAGGTGAACCTGCTCCTATCCCTCAAGAAGGCGAATGGACTAAATGTAAAGAAATTAAAGACATTTCAGGTTTGACTCACGGCTGCGGATGTTGCGCACCTCAACAAGGTACTTGTAAATTAACTCTTAACGTTAAAAACGGTATCATTCAAGAAGCTCTTGTAGAAACTATCGGATGCTCAGGTATGACTCACTCTGCTGCTATGGCAGGCGAAATTCTTCCGGGCAAAACTATTCTCGAAGCTTTGAATACTGACCTCGTTTGTGACGCTATTAACGTTGCTATGAGAGAATTGTTCCTTCAAATCGTTTACGGAAGAACTCAATCAGCGTTCTCTGAAAACGGTCTTCCTGTCGGAGCAGGTCTTGAAGATTTAGGTAAAGGTCTTTGCTCTATGACCGGTACTATTCACTCAACTAAACAAAAAGGTGTAAGATATCTTTCATTGACAGAAGGTTACATCCTTAAACTTGGTTTGGATAAAAACAATGAAGTTATCGGT
>CAOJDT010000121.1 GCA_948433295.1 uncultured bacterium | reverse complement strand
CTCATAATCCATAACTGTGTATAAAAAATCGTATTCTACACCCTCTGGGCAAAGTTCATTGATAAGTTGTTCTAATTTACTCATTTTCTTCACCTCCGGTATGCCAACCTAAGGTACCTATCGCATCCATTAGTTCTCTGTTAGTTTTTATTTTTTCCAATACACCTGTAACTAATCGATTAAAAGCATCAAATTTTTGTAATGCCTCATCTTCGTCATAATCTCCATGAACTACATCACTAAGCTCACCAAATAGTTTATAACCATCTTCAGCAAATTCCGAAGGAATGATATTACACTGATCTTTTACCGGTGTAAGAATCTGAATAAACGGTTTAAGATTGCCGTTTGCTTTCCTCGTTTCAATGGGCGGATTTGCAGCCTCTGCTGTTTGGGTAATAATTCTTTCAAAAACCTTTCTCAAATAAACAATAGACCCTGCTCCAAATCCTTCTCTGGCTGCCTTTCTGGCTTTTTCCAAAGCATCTGTGAAATCACCGTAAGTTTCAGTATTGAATGAAACTGCTTCAGAAAATTTTTCGCTTCTTTTTGCAATACGTACATAAGGATATTGACTATGTATATTATCTTCCTCTCTACATTCAAGCAAGAACCACATTTGCACAGACGCTCCGCAACGAGGACATTCAAGAACACAGTCAATGCTGACAGTCTTTTCGTTTACACCAATACAGAACAAGTCTTCCCCGGAATAAAATGTTCGCTGATCACCGCAATTATTACAATAATAATTTAATGCAACTTTGCCGACCGCAATTTTTTTGGAATTTCCGGTTTTAAGCTTTCTACTGCCTAAAAAACCTTCTATTTGTACATAATCTGTTGTTATCGGTTTGGATAGCACATCTGATAATCTCATACATTACGCCTCCTCAATCTCAGCTATAATCGTATCAATTTCGGCACGCAATGTATTTTCACGCTGAACAATTTCAGATATTTGCTTGTTAAGGACAGCTATATCAATAACTTCTCTTGTATCCTCACTTTCTACATAAGTTGACACAGAAAGATTGTAATCTGCTTTTTCAATATCTTCCTGTTTAACAAGAGCAGTAAAATGCTTTTCCGTCTTTCGGTTGATATAAGCGTTTAATATATTCTGAATGTTATTAGGCTCGTTGCTTGCAGTTCCGTCACCCAATTTATTGCTGTTGGTAGACTTGACAAATTCTTTTGAAGCATCAATAAACAGAGTTTGGTTGTCAACTTTTGATTTTTTGAGAACCATAATGCAAGTTGCAATGCTTGTTCCGTAAAAAAGATTATCGGGCAGCTGAATGATACATTCGATATAATTATTATCAATCAGATATTTTCTGATTTTCTGTTCTGCGCCTCCACGATACATAATACCGGGGAAACAAACAATAGCCGCTGTTCCGTCCGTAGCAAGCCAATGCAGACAATGCATAATAAAAGCAAAGTCTGCTTTTGATTTAGGAGCCAATACACCGGCAGGAGAAAAACGAGGATCGTTTATCAGTGTTCCGTTGTCAGAGCCTTCCCATTTAATAGAATAAGGCGGATTTGAAACGATGGCTTCAAACGGTTCCTCATCCCAATGCTTAGGATCAGTCAAAGTGTCGCCGTGTTCAATGCTGAATTTATCGTAACCTATGTCGTGCAGGAACATATTGATACGGCAAAGGTTATAAGTTGTAATATTGATTTCCTGACCAAAGAATCCATTGCGAACATTATCTTTACCGAGAATTTTTGCAAACTTCAAAAGTAATGAACCGCTCCCCACAGCAGGGTCGTATACTTTATTTACTTCTGTTTTCATTTTACCGTTATTATCAAGAAGCGAAATTTTTGTCAGAAGCTCAGATACCTCTTGTGGGGTGAAAAATTCGCCGCCGCTTTTGCCGGCATTAGAAGCATACATTCCCATCAGATACTCATAAGTGTCCCCAAAAGCATCGATTGAATTATCTTGATAATTACCAAGATCCATATCCCCGATAACAGTAATTAATCTTTTAAGTCTTTTGTTTCTCTTAATAACTGTTGGTCCGAGCTTATTGCTGTTCACATCTATATCGTCAAACAAACCTTTGAAGTTTTCTTCGCTTGGACTACCTATAGCAGAGGCTTCAATGTTTTTAAAGTTCGTTTGCAATATTTCGTTCAAATCCTCATCCAAATCAGCAATTTCTACTTCTTTGCCGTCTTTTTCCGCTTGATCCTTTGCGTCTTTATCAGCTTTTTTAATTCTGTTTAATAAATTCCCAAACAATTCGCTGGGCAAAATAAAGAAGCCTTTTTCTTGTACCATATCATCTTTAACGCTTAAAGCTTCTTCATCACTGATTTTCGCATAATCAAAATCAGTATTTCCTGCATCCCATTCGCCTTTGTTAAGATAAGTTGTAAGGTTTTCAGATATATATCTATAGAACAGCATACCTAAAACATATTGTTTAAAATCCCAACCATCGACACTTCCTCTAAGTTCATTTGCAAGCGCCCATATTGTACGGTAAAGTTCTGTTCTCTCTTGTTCTCTTTTATTATCGCTCATTTTTGTATTCTCCGTTCTTTAATAATTTTTCGTAATCTATACCATTTCTCAATTCTCTGCACAAATCTTTATTTTCTAAGGTTTTTGCGATATCAGCAGGTACTTCATTTCGTTCTTGTGCAGCTAAATCAAAAAACAACGCTATTTGTTTAGGCTTTGGATTCAATAACCGAAGCATTGCAATTTGTCTATCAGGAGGAGGTGGATTAACTTTACCGCTTAAAATATCATAAAAGTAAGGTTTCTTTATGCCAAGTGCGGTGTAAAACTTGACATTTGATAAATTTGCCTCTTTTATCATTTGCGCAAGCAAATTACAGAATTTCATATCATCAACAATCAAGCAATCACCACCGTTTCAAAATTAGTATGTAAGTTTACATACTAACATACTATCATGTTTTAAAGCAAATATCAATTTAAAGACCTATTAATATAGCTTTTGCTCCAACTTTATTGAGTTTCTTTGCAAAAAAAGATTATAATATTTTTATAATTTAGGAACAAAACAAGATTTATGTATCGTTTAATAAAAAGAGAACATACTCTCTGGAAAGGAGGTACAAAATATGCCGATATTACTAAAAAGAAAAAACGGCGAAATCACGCCGTTTCGCAATGCGGAATATATTTCTGCAT
>CAOJDT010000120.1 GCA_948433295.1 uncultured bacterium | reverse complement strand
AGGCTGAAGGTTTGATACGGCGACGCGAAGGCGGCGGCGTAGGAAAACCGAAATGCTGTTACATGCGAATGAGCAAGACAGCACATCACCCTGACACTAAAATGCAGTGAGTCACGAGTAAGGGTACAGGGAAGAAGAAAATTTCTTCACATTGGCAGAAGTCTTAATCACCTTAGGCATAATTGGTATAGTAGCCGCGATGACTATGCCATCAATTATTAACTCAACGCAAAAGCGTGAATTAAAAGCTTTTCTCGAAAAAATTTATTCTGTTGCCTCTCAGGCATTACAAAAAATGAATTATGATCAAGGTATTGTTAGTTTTTTATTTTCTGCCGTCGACTTTAATCAAATGCCAGCCGAACTGTGTCATTACAGGATCAGAAACGTCACCTACTTTCATTGAGAACGCTTTTCTTTCAAACTCGGGAACCATCTGTCCGCGTCCGAAACATCCTAATTGTCCTCCATTTTGTCCTGACGGGCATAACGAATACATTCTCGCATAATTTGCAAAATCTCCGCCGTTTGCAATGTCTTTTTTAATCTGAACCGCTTCGGCAGCAGTTTTTACTAGAATATGGCTTGCACAAACCTGCGAAAAATCCTCCTCTGCAAATGATACGCCTGTTAATAAGACCATAACCGCAAATATTTTTGATAATTTTTTAATCATAATTCTCCTATCTTGTCGTAAGCACCTTCGTTTCTGCAAGCATATTTAGGAATATAATCCGTTTCGTATTTTTCCGCAATCGCCCGAATGTTTGATGCCGCTGAAATTATTACTATTTTTGTTTCTTTGTATTCTTTCATAAATCGAATTTGTTTGATAAACCACTCGCCTGCAAAAAGCGGAAGAAAATCAGGTTCCATCTGCATATCGGTCAAAATTACATCATAAGGCTCATCAATCGATGTCATAAGTCTTTCGACTCCTTCTTTTGCAGAAAACGCACTCTCAATATAAACATTATTCTTAAATAATATTCTTATCGCGTTTTCGTGGTATTTGACCCAGTTCGGCGAATCGTCTACAATCAAAATTCTTTTCATAAAAGAATATTATCACAAAAACAAAATGCCCGATTTTTATCGGGCATTTTCGAAATGGTTTGATTTTTAGTTTTCAATCGGTACAAAGATGATATAATCATTGCCTTCGCGAATTTTTGTGATTTTGCTTAAATCAACATCGTCGTCAAACATAAAGTTTTGAGAAACTTTCGTAATCATTTCGTGACCGTGTTTTCTATTTTCTCCCGCAGCGGTAACCGTTAAAATATTTCCGTTAGTTTTTACTTCTACATTTTTTTCATTGTCGTCAAACGGCTTCAAATCAATAATGATTCTGTAATTGTCTGTATTTTTCTCCACACGGATAAAATTTGAGGCTTGTTTCTCCAAATTAAAATCCCTTTTGGCTTCGCGTCTGATAATTTTGTCCATTTTGCGTTGGTCGTTAATCATCATTTTTTCCATTTTTCTCATCTGAACCGCAGGGTCAAGCATTCTTTTGTAATGCCAGTCGGTGACAACATAGAATGCAGCAAATGCTCCCAAAAATACCAATAAGCCCGTAAAAACATGCTTCATTACAGGGTGGTGGCATAAAAAACAATCTTCATGGTGGTTGTATTCTTCCATCAGAAAGCTCCTTTCCTTTTCAATTAACAAAGATATAATATTCAAGCGCTGCATGATTGTCCATAACCCGAATCGGCTAATCCCGTATTGACATCTTGCGGAAATATAAAAGATATGTTAGAATATTAATGTGTATAATTGGAGGGTTAGGAAAATGGCGAAAATATTAGTAACTATGCCTGACGAGTTTTTGAACAAAGTAGATGGTCTTGCAGTAAACGAACAACGTACGAGAAGTGAATTAATTCGTGAAGCGCTCCGCACATATATGCGCAGAGTGACAGTCAGCCAGTCTCAAAAAGCTGCCGATAACGCAAAGATTCTCGAAAATCTAATCGGGTAAATTTAAAAACTTTTTATGTAGGAATAGCAAAAAATTATTTTTTCACGTTTTATACTCCGTGTGTACCAAATTTTTAATATTACTTAAAATTAATATTGTAATTTAAATTACACAGGTTTATAATAGTCCATGCGGTGAGTAACAGAAAGGATAATATTTAAAATGGTTTTAGAAATGGCTTTTCCTCAACTGGAACGTGCAATTAATCCGACCCATGATATAAGACTTTTTGCAGGTCGTTCAAATACTAAACTTGCACAGGAAATTGCAGATTACCTGGGTACAACTATTGGACCTATGGTTATTAAAAACTTTGCTGACGGCGAAATTTATGTTCAGGTAAAGGAAAGTGTCCGCGGTGACGATGTTTTTATCATTCAGCCGCTTTGCAATCCTGTTAACGAAAATTTGATGGAATTGCTGATTATTATTGACGCGTTTAAACGTGCGAGTGCAAAAACTATTACTGCCGTAATTCCTTACTACGGTTACGCAAGACAGGACAGAAAAACCTCCGGTCGTGAAGCTATTACTGCAAAACTCGTTGCTGACCTGCTTACAACTGCCGGTGCAGACAGAGTTCTTGCAATGGATTTGCACACAGGTCAAATTCAAGGTTTCTTTAATATTCTTGTTGATCACATTTTTGCAACGCCGATTCTCGTAAATTATATAAAAAGTCTTAACATTGACCCTGACGATATGGTTGCGGTAAGCCCTGATACAGGTGGTGTTCAACGTACAAGACACTTTGCAAAAGCTATCGGATGTTCACTTGCTATTATTGACAAACGCCGCGATAAACACAACGAAGCAATCGCTTCTCATGTTATCGGTGATGTTAAAGATAAAGTTTGCGTGATGTTTGACGATATGATTGATACTGCCGGTACTATCTGCGAAGCCGCAAAACTTCTTAAACGCGAAGGCGCTAAAGATGTTTATGTATGTGCCGCTCACCCTGTATTCTCGGGACCTGCTGTTGAAAGACTTGCGAATGCTCCTATTAAAGAATGTATCGTTACAAATACAATTCCGCTTGATATGGATAAAATGCCTCCGAATGTAAGACAGCTATCGGTTGCGCCGCTTCTCGGTCAGGCAATCTCAAGAATTCACGATGACGAATCTGTAAGTTCTTTATTCGGATTCGAAAAAGATATGCAAGTATAGTTGGAAGATGAAAAAGATGGAAAGCCGTTGGAAACAATGGCTTTCTTTTTATATTGAAAAGTTTTGAAAAAT
>CAOJDT010000119.1 GCA_948433295.1 uncultured bacterium | reverse complement strand
ACTTAGGCAAGGTTAAAATCTTTGTTTTGTTTAAGTTTTCCCCCCCCCCCGTTTTTCAAGTATAGACTTAATTTTCACCATTTTAGCTCCTTTTCTTTTTTTAATTAGTACCTATTTTCTAAACAAAATTCCCAGTCCCGCTTTTACATAATTTTTAAATTCAGTAAATGAACGGATTCGGCAAAGCATTCTGATTATATATTCAGGACGAAGATAGAATCTTTTTATTGCCATTTTATGATATTTAAATACTTCATCTTTTGAAAGATGATGGGTATTTACAGACGGATAAAAATACGCATTTGAGTATGAAGTATCGGAATTTATCAAATCATGTTCCTTTGCGTAATCATAAAACTTTGTTCCCGGCAAAGGTGTAGCTGTATAGAAGCTTATAAAATCACTGTCGAGTTCTATTGCAAAATCTATTGTATCTTCGATAGACTCTTCATCTTCCCACGGAAGCCCTATTACAAAATAGTTATAAATTCTGATATTCGCCTTTTTAAATATTTTTACGGTTAATCTGACATCGTCAAGCGTAATTCTTTTACCTATTTTATCAAGTATTTCCTGAGAACCGCTTTCGACGCCAATACTCACAAGACGGCAGCCCGCCTCATACATTTTCTGAGCCATTTCTTCATCTGCGGTATCGGCTCTGGTGTTAGCAGACCAGGTAATCTTCAGACCGCTGTCAATAATCTTTTGACACAAGTCCATAACCCATTCTTTATCAATATTGAAAATATCCGACCAGAAAAGAAAGTTTGTAATATTATATTTTTCAACGCATTCTCTGATTTCTTCTATGATATTTTCGGCAGAACGTTTTCTGACCTTAGCACCCGATACCGGTGTTGCAAGACAGAAAAAGCAATGAAACGGACAACCGCGTGAAACCTTAATAACAGCTTGAACTTTGTTATTATCGGGTCTTCTGTAAATATTATTGTCAACAAGATGGCGTGCCGGAAACGGAAGTTTATCCAAATCTCTTATAAACGGTCTTGCCCCCGTAAATTTTGCACGCAAATCATCGCGATAATAAATACCTTTAATATAATGATATCTTCTTCCCTGTAAAATTTCTCTAAGAGTTTCTTCGGCTTCACCAATAATAATCAAGTCCAAATCGCGTTGATAATACATTACATCATAGGCAACAGTTGTTAAAGCTGCCCCTTTAGCAATTGTTATTACGTCGGGACAAATTTCTTTTGCAACTGTAAACGCACCCAAATCAGTTTTGAAAGTCGGAGTAGCAACATTTATTACAAGATAATCCGGTTGAAAATCCTTCAAATCTTGTTCAAAATCTCCACCCTGACTGTAATCGGCAATTTTTGCAATCAGACCGGCTTTTTCCGCTACAGCGGCGAGATACATCAAATCAGTAGGCGGCAACGGCGGAATTACCAGCAAATCTTTTGTTGGCTGCTGACATCTGTCCTCCCTGTTTAAAACAGGTGAAGGCGGGTAAATTAAAAGTACTTTTTTCTGTTGCTTCTTTTTCTCTTCCACTTTTGTTAATTCCTATTATTCTTTAACGGAGTTAGCAATTAGAGCTGCAGCGGCAAGACATACGGCACCGATTATAAACGAATATTCCCAGTGATAATTAATCAATCCGCCGTCTAATTTAATTATACACATATTGATGAACCAGGCAACAAGCGTACATACAAACACTTGAGGTCCTGCGATAAATATGTTAAAAATCCCCATAACCGAACCTTCGGTACCTTTTTTAATATATTTTGAAAGCATTGCAAAAGGAAGCGCACAAATACTTGCCCAGCCTATACCTGCAACACCCATCATTGCCGCAACAAATTTTAAATCATGGCAGAAAGCCATTCCCAAATATGCAAAAATCATTGTAATAATTGAAATGATATGAACTTTTTTGTTTCCGTATTTTGCGGACAAAATTCCGATAGGAATCGCCACGACAAAACAAATAAGATTAAATATCGCAAAACAAATTGATGAAAAATTTGTACCGTCAAGATTAGCCGCCGCGAATTGAGCGTTAACTTCAGCGGAAACATTACTCAAATCAGGCACTCCGTAAACTGTATGCACCGAATATTGTGTAAAGAAAATCATCATACACATTGTACCAATCCAGGTGAAAAACTGCATTGTACAAATTTTTGAAACTTCAGGCGCTAAAGCAAAGAAATTCTTCAACGAATCAATAAATGTATCCTCTTTAACCTCTGCAACAGCAACCTCTTTAAGTTGTTCACGTTTGGTTTGATGTTCTTTAATGGTTATGCAAGTCCATAACATACCCAATGTAAAAGCTAATGCTGCCATCACAAACTGTGCAGGGATAGACATCTGGTAATTAAATACCCATTTCAAAAACGGAGCCGTACCGGCAGCAACAACAGACCCTAAGCCGATTGCAAGACTTATGTACGAATTTGCAAGCGAATGCTGTTCGCGTGGTACAACATCAGGAATCAATGCTCTATATGGACCTTGAGCAACATTCACGCAAGCATCAATAACCCAAATCATTATCGCAGCAATTAAAAGTGCTGACCACGAAGGGAGATTCAGTCCCGTAATATTATGGAGTAAGTTTGCAACGCCTGCAGAATTAGGAAAAATCCATAATGCAATCGAAGCCAATAACGCACCGCCCAAAAGATACGGACGTCTTCTTCCGAACGGAGAAACAGTCTTATCACTCAAGGTTCCGACTAACGGCTGAACAACCATTCCCGTAAAAGGTCCGGCAAGCCATATAAGCCCGTATATAAAAGGCGAAGCCCCCAAACCTTCGGTTACAGGTCCCGAAAGGATTATTCTCATCTGCCACGCAAATTGCAACCCGAAAAATCCCAAGCAAAAGTTAAGGAATTGAGCGGTTGTAAATTTCTTTAAAACGTTATTTTCTTCCATAAATTTTCTCCCCAAAATAGACTCTCTTGTATACTAAAAATACACTGAACATAGCTCACCGTCAAGTTTTAGTATACTTATAGCTATATGTATTTTATACTTTCACCCTTTTTACAGCCGCATCAATAAGCCCTTTGAACAAAGGATGCGGTCTTTCAGGACGGGATTTGAATTCAGGATGGAATTGGGAAGCTACAAACCAATCGAGCTTCGGCAATTCTACAATTTCTGCAAGCATTCCGTCAGGCGACATTCCAGAGAATACCAACCCTGCATCTTCTATTTGCTTGATATATTCATTGTTAACTTCATATCTGTGACGGTGGCGTTCTGAAATTTTTTCAGAACCGTAAGCCTTATGAGCCTTTGAACCTTTTTTCAAAATACAATCATAAGCACCGAGCCTCATTGTTCCACCATAACCGTGAACATTTTTCTGTTCCAACATCAAGTCAATTACAGGATTTTGACCGTTTTCGTCAAATTCTTTCGAATTTGCATCCTTAATCCCGACCACATTTCTTGCGTATTCGATTACTGCGCACTGCATACCGAGACAAAGTCCCAAAAACGGAAGATTATTT
>CAOJDT010000118.1 GCA_948433295.1 uncultured bacterium | reverse complement strand
GAAACCGCGAATCATTCCGTCATTGCGGGCTTGACCCGCAATCGCAGAGTCGCTGTGGGTGAGGGTTTCACTTTGGCAGAAGTTTTAATCACTCTAGGCATAATCGGAATTGTTGCTGCAATGACTATGCCGAATTTGATTTTTGATTATAAAACTAAGACTACGGTTTCAATTCTTAAGAAAAATGCAACTATTTTGGCTCAGGCATTTAGCCTTGCTGTTGCAGAAAACGGAGATTTGCCTAACTGGGGAACTTTGGCAAGAGATAAAGAAAGTATTGAAATTGTTGTAAATAAAATAAAACCTTATCTGAAAATCTTGGATGACTGCGGAACTGATGTTTGCAACAATTATAGTGATGGAATAACCTATTTGAATAATATAAAGAATGAAACTTTTAATTTTACAAAAGATTATCATTATAAACTCCGATTGGCAGATGGTACGGCACTTGTTTTTGCAGTAGTATCAAGTTGTTCTCCGAATCAAAGAAATTGTCTGGATATTTATATGGATATTAACGGAAAACAGGCTCCTAATACTCTGGGGATAGATGTTTTTTATTTTACTATCGCTGATAATGGTAAATTAACAGTAGGCGGAATTGTTGGTGCAAATCCAAAGGATTCCGGTTGGGAATCATGCAATAACCATGCGCAAGGGTGGAATTGTTCCGCATGGGTATTTTATAAAGAAAACATGGATTATCTAAAATGTGCGGACAAACTCGAATGGGATGGTAAAGACCGTTGTAATAAGTAAAATAGCTTTTACCATTTTTGATTTATGCGAATTACAGTGTCTTATCGCAACCTAAGATTATAAAAATAGAGAACCAGATAAACCGGTTCTCTATTTTTATGCGCTTGGCGCGATTCCTCTTGGATTTGCTCCACGCTCTCAGAGTTTCGCCTGAGTGGTTCTACCACAGCCGGCTCAATCTGTTCGCTATCCGGCTTACGCTTTGCTTCATCCGTCCGCAAATCCGCCGAACGCTTTGGCAAGGCTTGCGCCTTGTGCGCGTCCACGCCCACTACAGATAAAATAAAGGATAGGTTTTACCCTATCCTTTATTTTATGCGCTTGGCGCGATTCGAACGCGCGACCTATCCCTTAAAAGGGGAGTGCTCTACCAGCTGAGCTACAAGCGCTTATTTACTATTTATCTTTTCAGCTAAACAGCATTCCTGCTATTTTCTTGCGGAATCTTTATCACTGTGTGATTTCCTCCGCAAGAATTAGTTTAGCAAGAACATTTTTTATTGTCAATAGTTTTTTCTTAAAAACTTTTTTATCCTATTTTTGCAAAAGTTTTTTGTTCTACGGGATTGTTCAATCCGAGCTTGCTTCTGCGTTTGTGGATTAGGTAATAGCCTCCTGAAGCCAATGCTAAGACGCTGAGGGCTGATAATGCTATTATCTTACCTATTTTTGAAGAAGATGCCGAGTGCAATGTACTTTCGGCTTTGATTACAATTCTTTCTGTCGCTGTGCCAAAGTCGCCGACCAATCTTTTCATTGGAGATTTGTTTCTTGCTTCCATGCCCTGACTGCGTTCAAAAACTTCATTCATGTAGCGTTCGTTTGCACTTTTTCCGCCATTATAGCCTGCATTTTGATGCCAATCCATTTTATCTCTTTGTAGACCTGCGTCTTGTACCAGGGATTTGTAGCTTTTCACTTCTTGGTTTTTGAGTTCGTCGCTCAATTGTTCTTCGATAAGCTTATTGAAGTCTTCATCGCCGGAACGCATTGCCATCACGATACAATCTTTAAGTTCAAACGATGCATTTTCCCAACGAGCGCCATCGAGAACTTGGGCGTCATGTGCTGAGTTTCCGTTGAAATCAAGTTTATGACCGAGAATTTCTTCAAGTCTTTCGCGTTTCAACAGGTAAGGGTTTTTCGTCAGGAAGCCGCGGGTTTTGTCAATGAAATCAGGTGCTCCTCCTGTATTAATCGAAATACAAGGTGTTGCTGATGCAAATGATTCAAGAGGAGTTATTCCGCATGGTTCGTACCTTGATGAGAATAATGTGTATGTAGCACAACCTACAAGTCTGTTTGCAAAGAAATTATTTACATACATTATGTTGCCGACGTATTTTCCGTTGTCAATTTTTGGAAGCTCTGTTTCAATGAGGTGTTTTATCCATTTGTATTCATCATTGTCAACCTCCCATGTCCCTGCTCCGAAAATTGCCTTAGCACTTAATTTTACATCATCCGGAATGTTTTTATCTTTAAGGAAATTAAAGTATTCAATCATGGAGCCTATAGAGCTTGGGTAACCTTTTTGAGGGTCAGGTCTTCCCCAGCCCATAAATAATTTATCTCCTTTTTTAAAGCCTGAGAGACGACCGATAACGCTTGCTCCGCTTTTGATTTGTGCGTCAGAACAAAATACTTTGATAACACCGTTTTGACCGCCATGCTGATAAGCATGGTCAATAAGGTTAAGTAACCATTTGGTGTTATTTTCTTTTGCTTTTATAACTTCATCAATATTATCGCTCACTATTTTTCCTGCGTCATCAAGCTTGTATTCGTATTTATAAGTTTGGAAACCTCGTTTTAATCTTGATAAAACATTAGGATGACCTGCTCTATGGAAATCTGCTTTAGGATCTTCAATTCTGAGGTTTGCGGGTGTACTTCCGTTTGTAATATCATGGGTTTGAATTTCGTTTAATTTATTTGTCATACCGAGTGCGATTTCAGGCGTATCCGCATTTTTCATTTCTTTGCCGTAATTCATTGAAACTGTACCTGCTGTGAAGTTTCGGGTGTTTTCTTTTACTGCCGCAACAGGAGTCATTGAAATATTGTAGGTATTGAAATCATCCATAAATGATTTAAAGAACGGGTCAAAGATTTGTTTTGCGAATTTTGCTTCCGGGGTTAATTCCTGACCGTCTCGAGGTCCAAACTTATCCCAGTTTTTTTCTATATATTTTAATTCTTTTATTTGAGGATGTTTTTTAATTTTTGCAACATCATCTTCTGTTGCAATAAGTCTGAAAAATTCAAACGGGTTGCTCATCCATCCCTGATAATTTCTGCCGGGGTTGTGGAATGTTCCGTGAGCTTTTATTCCTCCGTTGTAGTATTCTTCACCTTTAGAAGATTTATCAATTATATTATGCATAATCATAAATGCAGGTCGGTCATGGAGCCAGAAGTTTGCGGGGTTAAAATTCCCGTGTTTTTCAGTGTTTAATTTTGGTAGGGCTTCCACTACCGCACGTCCGTTGTCCGCATAGAATACATTTGTACTTACGTGGTGGAAACCGTCTGATGAACCTACTGTTCCATAAGTTCCGTAGGTACCGTAAGTTCCGTATGTACCATAAGCGCTTCCGCCGGCTTTTGCATTAATACCGTAAGCGTTTTCAAACCTTGCGAGGTCTTCTGTATGCATAAAGTAGGCATGGTTTCTTTGGGGAACCGCATCTGCTGCATTTTTTCTGATTTCGGCAAGCTTATTTTTATATTCGTCGGTTTCTCTTGCCGCATAGAAATCGTTATCAATTTTTTATTGAAAAGGAACT
>CAOJDT010000117.1 GCA_948433295.1 uncultured bacterium | reverse complement strand
TTCTGCAAGAAACGTTTAAACCAGCGATATGTATTGTTTGGATGGTGGGGTGTTCCTTCTGGAATTGTAAAGACGTAGCCACTATCTTTATAATCGTTAGTTAATATTTTTTTGTAGTATTGTTGATAATCTTTTAAAATTTCCAGTATGCCCATAATAAAGGTAGGGGCGGTAATCAACCTAATAGACCCTTCTGTTTTAGGGGTATCTTCTATTACGCCGTCATCGGGAACTACTAGCCGTATTCTTTCAATACTGATAGTATGTTTTTCAAAATCTATATCTTCCCAGCGCAAACCCATGACCTCACCTGCACGCATACCAGTAAATAATATTAAAAGGACCGCTGTTGCATGGGTTCGCCCTGACTCAGTTTCACGCTCCTGTAATAGTAAAGAAATTAAATCTGCGATTTCATGTTCTTTGTAAAAGTCTTTCGGGACTTTATATTTTTTTGTGGCTTTGGGCACTTTCACATGTTCGCAAGGATTTTTTTCTAATAATTCAAGGTCTTCTACGGCATATTTAAAAAGCGTGCTTAGTAGCGATAGAGCATTCTTGATAGTCTTTGGAGATAGAGGTTGCTTTGTACGTTTATTCTTTCCGTTTTCGGACAAATCTTTAACCCAATCCCTGATTTGAACCTTTGTTATTTTACTAATTTTTTTGTCACCGAAGTACTGTTTGATTTGGTTTTCATAAATGGCGGCATATCTTTTGCGAGTAGAAATTTTGAGATCGGTACTAATGTTGCCATTATGAGCCATAAAGTCGTTATATAAAGCGTCTAAAGATGTTGCATCGGGTGTTGAGACATTGCCGTTTATTATGTCGGCGAGAAATAATGCTGCAGCTTCTTGCAGCTGCTTTTCAGATACATAGTCAACCTCTCGATAATAGCGGCATGGTTTTCCGTCAAATCGCTTGCCACGTGTTATAGTGATTTCCACTTTTCCGTTATTTTTTCTTTTAAAACTTGCCATAGTATTATCCTTTCCTGTTTTTTGGGTACAAAAATACCCTTAACGCTTGATTTTTAAGGGCTGCGATGATACAATATGATTGCTTAGGTCGGTATTGTATCATTACAGTCCGATTTTTAAACGTCCTTGCGCCAACAGGGGCGTTTTTATATGCTTAGTTAGGAATTCTTGAAACCAATTACAGGACTCTTTCTGAGATCAGCTTGCCTATCTCTACGATATCATTTGCACCAGAGAATTCAAGTTTAACCTTTCCAAGTCCAGAGAAATACATCTCAAGTTCACTATCCATATCAAGGACACCTGCAGTTTCAACTGAAAATGCTTGTATTTTGCTGTAAGGAAGTGATGTAAAATCTTTCTTTTTGCCCGTCATACCCTGAACATTTACCGCAATCATTCTTTTGGTTGTGAAGATTACGTAGTCACGAATACCCGTGTATTCTGAAATAAACTCTTCACCAGCGATAAATAACGGTTGAATGTCTTTTTCGTGATCGAATCCTTTTGCTTTTTTCAGTTTGAAAACGGTTCCATTCTTAAAATCAATCATTTCTTTGTTCCTTTCTTCTGTGAAAATTGCAGTAATTTATTCGGCAAATCTTGCCATAAAACGCTCAGAAAGCGTTTTTTTCAGCAGCTAATAATCATTTAAGTATATCCTTAACACCAGCCGTGGTTTTATGGGATACTCTGTTTTTTACTGACTTGACAGGATCTTTTGCAAATCCTACGCCTTTCTTACCATAAAGGGGGTATAGCGCTCTTCATATTTCTATAATTTGTAGTATGGCGGTTCTTTCCAATTTGTTATATAATTAACACAAGGAATTCCTTAGTACTTATTTCCATTAATTCACTGTAAGATATTTCTTGAACAGAGATGTCTTCGGTGGAATCTGTCCTTTTTCAGGAGGTACTTATGAATCCAGAAATCAATTATAAGAAAGAGGTTTACAAACTATTGAAAACTCTTAATGATGTAAAAATCTACAAGTTCCTATATGATTTCCTTATCACTGTTAGGGAAAATTGGTGACAAAAGAGGGCAATGCGCCCTCTTTATTTTTTTGCTAATAAAGAGTCAATATATCCGTATACCCGTTGTCTTTCATCATCTGGCAGCGAATGAAATTTCTTGACGTATTCCGTGAATGTAGTATCCATCAGCATGTAGGCGACAAATGCGCCGCTTTGCTCTATGTTGGCATCAAATCCCAGTAAATACGAAGGAGTGCATTCTAAAACAGCTGCCATTTTCTTTATAATAGGGCGTTTGATATTCTCAACCCTTCCATTTTCATACTTTGCTATGGCAGATTTTTTCAAACCTATCTTTTCGGCTAATTCTTCTTGTGTATATCCCATAGCAATGCGCCGTTCTTTTATTCTATCAGCCATTGTCATGTGGTATTCCTCCTTTAGTGTCTTAATTATACTTCATAAATTTGCATAAATCAAGCGAAATTTGAACAAAGTGTCTTAAAAAGACCAAAAAAAGATTGACGCAGACAAAAACGTGTGATATTATGAAAGTGTCTTAAAAAGATACGGAGGAGGTGATATGATGAACAAAAACAGATTGCTCTCAGTCATGAAGCTACATGGAGATACAATGGGAGATGTTGCGAAATATCTAGGTATAGCAAGAAGCACGCTATCATCTAAGGTAAATGAACATGGTTCAGAATTCAGCAAAAGCGAAATTGTAAAAATAAAAGAGAGATATAATCTGTCAGCAGATGAAGTGGATCTTATTTTTTTTACAAGTTGAGTGTCTTAAAAAGACACAAAAAGTATGGTGAAGACAGGAGGAAACAATGGAAAAAATCATAATCCGAAAATCAACGGGTAAGCCAATTGGAAAAACAGGTGGTACGATCTGGATTTCCAAAGATGTAAATGATCAACTAGAAGCGATTAGCGACGAAACAGGCATCGCAAAGCAGCGCATCACAGATTTTCTTTTGCGTAAAGCTTTAGCGGTCACCGTAATCGAAGAAAGTGAAATCTAAAGAAAAAAGCCCATGCTGCGAACATGGGCAATAGGTCAAAAAGACCTAAAAATGTACTTAACAGTATTTTATCAGAGAAAAAGGAGGAAATCAATGTTTTTTGTAATCACTTACGAAGATGGCACAAGAAAACATCTTGAAGCTGGCAGATATGCAGATGCGGTTGAGTTCGCAGAAGCTTTCAAGACTGATTCAATGGGTTCATATACCGTAGAGGAATATGCAAGCAAAGAAGACTGGGAGAATTCGCTGTAGGAGGTGTAGCAATGGCAATCGAAAAGTACTACTCAGCGAATGAAGTCTTATCAATGCTAAAGATCTCCCACACGACGCTTTACAGACTGCAGGTCAGCGGTGAGTTGACCCCGGCTAAGGTTGGGAATCTAAGGCGATTCGCAGAAAGTGATATTCGCAATTATTTAGAAAGGAAAAAACACAAATGAGAAACCAGATGAACAAAGATGTTTTAAATGAAATATTAAAAAAACATAAGATGTGGCTTGATAACGAAAATGGCGGTACGAGAGCAGACCTACGGAGAGCAGACCTATGGGGAGCAGACCTACGGAGAGCAGACCTACAGGGAGCAGACCTATGGGGAGCAGAC
>CAOJDT010000116.1 GCA_948433295.1 uncultured bacterium | reverse complement strand
AGCGGGAATTCCTGGAAATTCCGCATAAATATTCGCTTGACGTTGCGGTGTATCAGGGTGGTTACGGTTCGGGGAAAACCTTTGCGGGGTCTTTATTGGGAATTCTGCTTGCCCTGAAATATCCCGGAATTCGCGGGCTTGTCGGTGCGCAAACTTACACGCTTGTCAGAGATACAACTTTGCAATCTTATTTTGAACATTTGGAAAATATTGATTTTATTGAAGGGGTTGATTATGAATGGTCTTCATCTTTGCAGAAACTTACTTTTCAGAACGGTTCTGAGATTCTGTTCCGACATTTTGATGAGCCGAATAAGTTAAAGTCACTGAATTTGGGCTTTGTAGAAATTGAAGAGATGTCGGATATTCCATACGATACTTTTAAGGTAATTCTTTCAAGAATGCGGCAGAGACCTCGTAAAGCGTGGAAAAATTTTACCTATAGAATATTCGGGCATACAAATCCTGAAATGAATAGGGGATGGGTTTATAACACCTTTGTCGATAATGCAGCCCCTAATTACCGATTGATTTCTGCACCAACTACACAAAATATTTATCTGCCTGAGGGTTTTTGTGATGAACTGAAAAAGATTTACGATGAACAGTATTACAGAATTTTTGTACTTGCCGAAAATGGTGAAGCTAATACAAATCTTGTAGTAAAAGGTTTTTCAGATGAAAATGTTAAAGAAATTGCCTATCAGCCGGAAATGGATTTGCATATATCGTGCGATTTTAACGTTGATCCGATGTGTTGGGTTTTTGCGCATAAAACTGACGATAAGGTTTTTTACTTCGACGAAATTGCAATAGAAAATACCACAACAGCAGGCGCATGTGACGAATTTTTGCGCAGATATCCGAACCATAAAGGAAAGATTATCGTAAACGGCGACGCGTCGGGAGATAACCGTAGTTGTACAAGTGAATACACAAATTATGTAATTATTAAGAAAAAACTTCTTCAATACGGATATGATGCCGAAATTAGAATAAAAGCGTACAATCCGCCGATAAAAAGCCGTATTGCAGCGTTCAATGCAAAAGTTAAAAATGCTGAAGGTGATATTTGTCTTTATGTTGATAAAAAATGTGAAAAACTGCTTTATAATATTTACAATCTACGTTACAAAGAAGGAACTTCAAAAATAGATATTCCGACATATCAGCAGATAAAACAGTCAAAAGAACTCAAATTTCTCTCTCATCCGATGGATGCGGCATCATATCTTGTGGATTTTTATTGGCCGATAACTTTATAAAAAAGGAAAATTTTAATGGAACAATTATTACAATACTCTCCGATACTTGTCGCGGTTATGATTTTTTTAATCCAGCAGCGTATCGTTGTAACCCCTGAACAGCTTGAGAAAAAACATCGTGAAATTATAGAAGACGTTGAAGAAAGATTTGTCTCTATTCACAGCTTTCACGATTTGAAGGACCAATTCTCTGAGATAAAAGAAAAAATAGACAGAATTTATGATTATGTAATTCAGAATAATATGTAAATATTTGTTACAATCAATGATTAAAGTTTTAAAGTTTTTCGCTAAAAAAGCCGTAAACAAGAATAATAGGACTACATGTTACTAAGTTTAACGAAAGGAAAGCGGAAACTCAATGGGATTGGCAGCATCACAAGCAAGATTTTTAGCCATAACTTCCAGAAAGAACAGTCTTGAGTTTAAATCTATGCAGATTGCTCAAGAAAAGCTTTCCTGTACTCGTGAACTTGAGAAAGCTTCTCAAGAATATCAGGAAGCTTTGAATGTGACTAAAATGATTTGGGATCCGGACGGAACAGGTGAAACTCCGTTCGAATTATCATACAATTTATTGATGTACCCTTCAGAAGTAAACGACTATGTTCCTTGGATGATATCACGCAGAGACGGCAGAATAGCATTGAATCCTACGATGGCAAGGGCTGCCAAAATGGCGGGTATTCCTGAAGAAGGTACAAATAATCCTACAGCGGAAATGTACGATGCATTTTTGACAGCAATGGTTGCAACAGGTGGTATGTCAGAGGTTTCTGCGCGTTATTGCCGTGACATCGGATGGCAGCCTACCCTTGGTATCGGCGGCGTTTTGATGGACAAAACCAAAACCAGCGAAATGACTATTACCAACGTAATTAACTATATTGACCTTGCTGCAGGTAAGATTAATAATGGTACTGATGCAGAAAGACAGCTTGCACAACAGTTAACTTTCACCGTTCCGCGTTATGACAGTTCACTTGATGAATCTGTTACAAATCCTCATTTTAAAGAATCTTTAAGTCAAAAATCGTCTTATTTGAATATTAACGGTAACAGAGTATCAAACGAAAACGGAGACGTAACCTTTAACCTTGCTGATTTATTGAATGAAGATGTTACTCTTGCATTCACAACTCAGAAAAACAGCAGTTGGTGGAAAAAAGTTCTTGCGGCAGTAGGCTCTGTTCTTACCGGAACAGTGTTGTTCGGAGGATATAACTCGCTTAAAGATATGCTGGGTTACCAACAGGCAGGTAAATGTAAATATCCTGACGATGTGCCAAAAGAAGATCAGATTGTATTTGAAATGGTCGATCAAATGATTTCTGGGTTTGCTGCAATACTTGACGTAAGAGATTCCGAAATTGATGCTCAAGCGTTCAACTATGCTATTCAGGAAACATTAGGACTCCTTGCTGATTCAAAAGACCTTGGTACAAGAAATCACTCAAACGATGCCTACAACGACGCGATTAAAGAATCCAACAATTACAACGGATGGGTTAAAAAAGGTGCATCAAAAGGCGGTAATTTTGGTACCAATGCAATAAGTTTGTCAACCCTCGCCGAATCATTCCTTACATTCTATGCTCAGGGTGTTGAAGGCTATACCGACAAATATTACATCAGACAAGACGGTAAAAAATCATCTTATGTAACCGATGATTTCGGATATTATTACAAGATTAAACAAGATGGAGACGATGCTCTTACAACTGAATCGATATATCGGTCGGAATTTTACAGTGCGTTGTTTAACAACCTCTGTCAAAACGGATGGTATGAAAATATCTATATTGATGATGAAGATTATCTCGCAAACGGATTGAAGAATGCTCAGCTTTTTGTAACTTCAATGAATCAAGACGGATACTATTATCAAGACCGTTATAATGCAGGCGAGTACATCATGGAAGTCACGGACGAAGATGCTGTTACTCAGGCAGAGATGGAATTTACACAAAAGAAAAGCAAAATTAATTACAAAGAAGAACAACTTGAAATTGATATGAAAAAACTTGACCTTGAAATATCTTCACTGACCACTGAATACGATACTGTCAAAAACCTTATAACCAAAAACGTCGAAAAAACGTTTACGATGTTCCAAAGTTAAAACATTGTTTAATTAAGTATAAGTACGACAAAAGCACCGCTGAAATAAATTTGGCGGTGTTTTTTTGTCCGTAATTTTTTTGAAATTCTTTACGGTTTTTCAGAATAAATTTCAAAGTTTCAGGTCTGATGTTAATATTGTTTTTCAAATTGACGACTGTGGATTTGTCGTTATTATATTTTTTATTTCCGCAGATGTAAGTGCTGCCTCCTGCGTTGCCTTTGTGACGTCTGTATGCAGTTAGCGGTTCGTAAATTATTGCAGAGCCGCCGATTAAGTTCGCGAAATTAAACACGAATTTATCCGGACAAATCTTCCACTTATCGGTATTTTTATAATTCAAAAGTAACTCTATTGAAGATTTTCTAAACATAGCAGAACTGTTTGGCGACCAGA
>CAOJDT010000115.1 GCA_948433295.1 uncultured bacterium | reverse complement strand
TGAAAAATAGTATAGAGAACGGAGGATGTATGAAAAAAGGATTCACTCTTGCAGAAGTATTAATTACTTTAGGTATTATCGGAATTGTAGCTGCAATGACTATGCCGACTTTGATTCAGAAACAGCAGAAAAAAGAAGCTTCTGCGCGTTTGAAAAAGTTTGTGTCGACTTTTTCTCAAGCGTTGCTTTTTGCAGAAAATGAGCATGGGCCAAAGTCCGATTGGCAAGTTGGAGAATTCGATTCTACTCAAGCAAGTATGGATTTTCTTAATGTATATATAAAACCTTATGTCAAATATATTGATATCGTTGCCAGCAAAACTCCTGACCGTAATCAGGATGCTGCAACAATGCGATTTCTGGACGGTTCAACGGTAACAGTTAAGATTGGAAACTGTTATGATATCATTTATGACTATAACGGAGAACAAAAACCTAATCAAGTAGGAAAAGATATATTTATTTTTATTCTGTGCAGAACCGTATATGCATGTTACTTTATTAAACCATTGCTAAGAAGTTTTTTTTGTGAACCCAAACTAGAATACGAAGAGCACTACCCTAAAACCCGAGAAGAGATGATAGAACTTTGTAAAGCATATCCCGGTCTTTGTACAATACTTGTTGAACATGACAACTGGGAAATTAAGGATGATTATCCGTGGTAGCAAATTTTTATAGGATTTTTCAGTTGTCAGATTGTTTAATACTGAGAAAATACGGCTAAAATCGTGTTGGTGTAAGACCGGACTGTTCCGGTGGGAAATCAAGGGCTATTATCCAAGATAACAAAAAAGCGGATTTATTAAATCCGCTTTTTTTATTATGCCGATAATGTAAAGATTTCGTAGATTTCCTCGTCTGAAAGTTCGGTGATAATCTTTTCGCCTTCGTAAACCGCAAGGTCTGCAAGTTCTTTTTTCGCTTTCAACATTTCGTCGATTTTTTCTTCGAATGTTCCGAGTGTAATCATTCTGTGAACCATTACGTTCTTATCCTGACCGATACGGTAAGTTCTGTCGGTTGCCTGATCTTCGACTGCAGGGTTCCACCATAAATCGTAGTGAATAACGTTGGTTGCGCTCGTAAGGTTCAGACCTGTTCCGCCTGCTTTGAGTGAAAGAATCATAACCTTTGAATCTTCTTCGGTTTGGAATTTGTTAATCAATTCTTCACGCTGAGGAACTGTCAACGAGCCGTGGAAGAACAGAGGTTCGGTGCCGCATTCTTCGGTAATAACTTTGGTAAGAATATCACCCATTTCTTTGTATTGTGTAAAGATAAGTGTTTTTTCTCCGTTATCAATGATATTTTGAACCGTAGAAATACATTTATCCATTTTACCCGAAAGCTCTCTGCTCATTTCGCCCGATTTCAAGAATTGATAAGGATGGTTGCAGATTTGTTTCAGCGCTGTAATGAGTTTGAAAATATTTCCGCGTCTGTTTATACCTGAGAATTCGCTTATTTTCGCCATCATTTCGTTCAAAGTCTTTTCGTAAAGAACAGCCTGAGGTTTCGACAAGTAACAGTATTCGTTGAGAACCATCTTTTCAGGTAAGTCTGAGATAACGTGTTTGTCTGTTTTTAAACGCCTCAATACAAACGGCGATACCGACATTTTGAGTTTAGCCGCACGTGAGTTTTCCTTGAAGCGCTCAATAGGAATGGCGTAACTCTTTTGGAATTCTCTGAGTGAGCCCAGATAACCCTGATTAATAAAGTCAAAGATACTCCACAATTCGGTTAATCTGTTTTCAACAGGTGTACCTGTCATTGCAACTTTAACATCGGCTTTAAGAGTTTTAATGGCTAATGTTTGCGCAGTATCAGGATTTTTGATATTTTGTGCCTCATCGACAATAACCATTCCCCAGGTATGTTTTTTGAGTTCTTCGACATCAATTCTCATTATGGCGTAAGTCGTGAGGATTACGTCGTGTTTTACGTCGAGTTGTCTTTCTGCGCCGTGGTAGATTACTGCATCAAGTGATGGCGCAAAAAGCTGTAGTTCTTTCATCCAGTTACCCATAAGTGTTGTAGGGCAAATTACAAGAACAGGTTTTTTGAGATTTCCTTCTTCTTTCATTTTGAGAATGAGAGAAATAATCTGGATTGTTTTACCCAATCCCATATCGTCAGCCATACATACGCCAAACCCTTTTGATACGTTTGTCCATAACCATTTGAGACCTGTTTGCTGATATGGTCTGAGTTCGCCTTTCAAGGTTTCAGGAGGAGCGACGTCTATAGGTTTTGTGAAGTCTTGAATAACTCTTGCGAAAGCTTCATCGTAATCGAAATCATACTGTGCAAGCTGTCCTGACATTGAGGCGTGAATAAGTTCCATTCTGGACATTGATTTGAAGTTTGCCTGTGCAATTTGTTCAAATATTTTTTTGCTTTCTTCTTTATCAATGAGAACGTATTTGTTTTTGTATTTAATTAATCCGTTATTTGCTTCAACAAGCTTATTGAATTCTTCAAGTGAAATTTTTTCGTTACCGATTGCGATTTCGTAAGAAAATTCCAGTATATCATCAAGTGACATTTTTGATGATGAAGTGTTGTTGAACAAATCTGCCAAATCCTGAGAACGGGAAGCTTTAACTTTTGCATTGATTGAAGCGCGCGGAATTACGATATTTACGAGTTCTTTCGGTAAAATTACTTCTATTTGAGCTTTTTGAAGGTAGTAGGCTGTTTGTGTAATTATTTTGTAAACTTCGTTCAAATTCAAATCAAGAGCGAGTTTGTCTTCATCTTCAAAGAGATTTTCCAACTCAGGCATATATCTGATTGCATAGTTAAGTTGTTTTTCAACGATTCTTGCAATATCGGACGAATTTGCATCAAAAATTTTGTCTTTGTGATAAAGTTCGTCGATTAAAACACTTTCGTCAGTTTTACGGTTTTTAATATGTACTTTGAGTCGGAAAAGTTCATCCTCGACGCGTTCGATTTTGAAGAACGGAATTACATCATATTTTCCGAGATAAAGTTCATCAAACCACTGGGAAATGTTTTCAGCAAGGTCAACTCCGCGCATAACGGATTTTTGTTCAAGGTCTTTAATCATGTAAGTTCCTGATTTTACATCCTTGAACTTGTATGCCTTAATTGAAAGGAACTTGTAAATGACGTAATTCATATAATTGTGAATAAAATCATTTACGAAGTTTGCAGGTTTTTCGCCTTTGATAAACAGTTTTTCAGGAATATTTTCCTCAAACTGGTTTATAATTCTTGCAACCTGTTGGTTAGGAATAATCGGTTCATAAACAATTTTGAACATTGAACCTCTTGTTTTTACAACAGGAATGAAGTACAATTTTTCGATTAACTTCATAACGAAATGCGCAAGATTGTTCATATAAATGAATGTGGGAGTCAGCGATTCCATATCAACGATGTCGCCGAATCCGCCGAAATAATCCATTACCAAATCAAGACTCATCGCATAACCGACTTCATTTCCCATAACTTGAGATTTGAAGCGGAAAAGAGAGCCTTTTGATTTGAGATAGTATTCAAAATTGTTTGTCGGTGTGATAAAGAATGAAAGTTTTCCGCCCTCGTTCACGAGATAGAAGTTTGTGTTTCTTGCAGGCGAAATCGGACTGACAAAAACATCCTTAAATTCATCTTCCACAATCTGATATATTAAACTCAGCGTATATCTGAAATCTTTGTTTTTAAAGCCTTCAGGATTTTCCGAAAGGTTAAAAAACAGTTCGTCAATATTATTCTTTTTTAGTGCAAAATCTATGCTAAGGGTATTTTCTTCGGTCATACTTTCAT
>CAOJDT010000114.1 GCA_948433295.1 uncultured bacterium | reverse complement strand
CCGTATCAAACCTTCAGCCTCAGCTCGTTCGCGCTCAGGCACGCGATTGCGGGTCGAGCCCGCAATGACGTTATCTACATTGTCATTCTGAAACGTGGACTGTTCCGTTTTACATGATTTGTTACTGTTCAGAATCTCCGTTTCTTTAAGAGATCCTGAATCAAGTTCAGGATGACATAATTGTTCATTCTCGTTTGCGTTTTTTAATTTCCAAAAGACATTTGTCTTCAATAACGCTTTTAAAATTTTCGTGTGTTTTGTTTTTCTCGTGCTTAGTGCTTTTGCCGTTGTCTTTCCAGAGTGGTGCTCAGACTCACCTAATGGCAGTTCCCGTGCCTCATCGCTTTTTAGTGTCAGGGTGCTGCAACTCACTCCTGTCATTTCTTGTGCTTCCTGGCATTCTAGTGTCAGAGAGCTGCGTCTACGACGCCCCCCCCCCCGAAAATGCAGTCATATCAATGGTTTTCATACTTTTCCTCTTTCTCTTTTCATAACTCGCGTTTACGTATTTAATTATAACATGTTTTAAATAACACTGCAATATAAAAGGGAGCAAATGCTCCCTTTCAAATTATTTTCTTTGACCGCTGAATGCTTGTAATCCACGATACTTTGCCGCAGAACCCAGCTTTTGCTCGATTCTGATAAGCTGATTATATTTTGCCATTCTATCTGAACGCGACGCCGAACCCGTTTTTATCATTCCGCAGTTTGTCGCAACAGCAAGATCAGCGATAAAAGTATCTTCTGTTTCTCCCGAACGGTGTGAAACTATCGCCGTATAACCCGCTGCATGCGCCATTGAAATAGCATTTAATGTTTCAGTAAGTGTTCCAATCTGATTAACCTTAATCAAAATAGAATTTGCAACACCACGTCGAATGCCTTCAGCAAGCCTTCTCGTATTAGTCACAAACAAATCATCTCCAACAAGCTGACAACGGTCACCTATTCTTTCAGTAAGCATTTTCCATCCGTCCCAATCTTGTTCAGCCATACCATCTTCAATTGATACAATCGGATAACGGTTAACCCAATCTTCCAAAAAATTAACCATCTCATCAGGCGTTAAGGTTTTTCCTTCACCTTTAAGGTTGTACAATCCCTCTTCATAAAACTCAGATGAAGCTACATCAAGACAAATTTTAATCTGTTCTGTATTGTAACCCGCGCGCTTAATAGCTTCAAGAATAACTTCAATACCTTCTTCATTAGATTTTAAATTTGGTGCAAAACCGCCTTCATCCCCAACAGAAGTTGCAAGCCCTCTTTCGTGAAGAACTTTTTTAAGAGTATGGAAGACTTCCGCTCCCATTTGAATAGCTTGTTGAAAATTTTTAGCGCCGACAGGGGCAATCATAAATTCCTGAAAATCAATATTGTTGTCAGCATGCGCACCACCGTTAATAATATTCATCATAGGAACCGGCAGTGTAAGCGCATTGATACCGCCGAGATATCTGTAAAGTGCCATATCATAAGCATTAGCTGCAGCCTTGGCACATGCCAGCGAAACACCTAAAATCGCATTGGCACCGAGTTTGGATTTATTTTCGGTACCGTCCATGTCTATCATGAAAGTATCAATTTCACGCTGGTGACTTGCTTTTTCGCCGATAAGTTCCGGAGCGATTATATTATTAACGTTATTAACGGCTTTCATAACGCTTTTTCCCATATAATAGTGTTCATCGCCGTCGCGAAGTTCAAGAGCCTCAAAAATCCCCGTAGAAGCTCCTGACGGAACCGCTGCCCTTCCTTTTTTACCGTCAGTCAGCTTTACATCGACCTCAACGGTTGGATTTCCTCTGGAATCCAAAATTTGACGTGCGTAAATATCCTCAATAAACGTAGACATACCACTCTCCTTTTATTTTGTACCATTAGTTAAACTGATTTTGTCACGAAAATATATTTTCCGCAAGTAATCATTTTACTAATTTGTAATCTTTAAAAAAATGCTTGAAATTTTAAAACTTTTATGCAAGAATAAATCTTGTCGATTGAATCGACAAGAAAAAAAATTAAGCCAAGGTAGCTCAGTTGGTGAGAGCGCACGGCTCATACCCGTGAGGTCGAGAGTTCGAATCTCTCCCTTGGTAAATAAATGGACGGTATAAATTTATACCGTCCATTTATTTATGTTTTGTTCAAATACAGCCCGAACAACTCTTGGATTGCAGACTGAAAATATAAAAAGTAATTAACTATTCAATATCAAATCCACCATTTAATATAAAGCGTTTGAGTAATTCATGAGCTTTTACATTTATCATTAATGGTGAAAGTTCCTTACCTTCTGTTTTTTTGAAAAATTCTTTTGCTATATCAATATTAATGGATTGTTTTAAATCATTAAATCTTCCAAATGCATTCAAATTTGATTCGTTAAGACCGGCATCCATCATTCCTCTTAATTTTGATTCGTCAAGACCAAGGGCGATTGCCATTTTATGTATCCTATCATTTTTTGCATTTGACATATATTCATTAACGTAATCTTTGAACGTTTTACCTTCTGCCATTGTCACAGTCCCGCTTTCAATATCAAGCAAAAATGATTTGGCATATTTTTGCTCTTCTTGAGATAATGTAGCAAAGGACTTATGCAATTCTTGTTTTGTTGACTCTAATTCTTCGGGTGAAATATTTTCTTGTTTTAAATTTCGCAAGTACTTCTCAAAGCGAGAATTCATATAATTTGCATCTATGACACCAGTGTCAATTTCGGTTAAATATCCATCTATTTCATAAGGAACGTCACCTGAGCCGCCATTTCCTCCGCGGGGAAGTTCTTTATATCTTTGAGCAAGAATTAAGTAGTCTTTTTCTGTGAAATTAATCTCAACGGTCTCAACTTCTCCATTATCTTTTTTACTTGTATAAGTGGTTTTATTCCAAACAAATCCCTGTATTCTTGCAGCTTCCAAATGTTCTGTTAATTTTTTAAATAACGAAGCAAATTTACCTCTTACAGGTTTTTCTTCCGGCAATTTATCAAAATTAGGAATACCTGCATTATTAAATAAGTCAGATATGTCACGGAATATTTCGTTCATTTTTATAACGTTATATACAATTTTATTAACAAACAAGCCTATTGGTTTCTCTCCGGAATACAATTTAACTGCACGATTTATATTTCTTTCCATTGTATGAGACTTACGATAATATCTGATATTGCCAAATGGTTTTTCATTTCCAAATAATCTATTTGTTCTTGAAAATGCTTGTATTATATCAGCATATTCCATAAGTTTATCCATATAAAGTGTATTAACCCATTTTGAGTCAAAACCTGTAAGCATCTGGTTTACAACTATAAGCAAGTGTAACTGTTTTTCGGGTTCTTTATTTATTCCTAAGTATGGTTTTTTATGTGCAAGTCTTGCTGAAACATCTTTTTTAAATAAATCATAAGTTGGAATAGTAAATGTTGTGCCATACATATCGTTGTAGTCTTTTAACATTTCTACAATTCCATCTTCTTTATCAAGCGCAAAATTATTTTCATTGTCTATAGAAGGGTCAAATAATGCTGTTATTTTTAGTTCCGGTCTTATTTTTCTAAATTTTCTATAATATTCTATAGCCTCAGGTATCCCGCTTGTTGCAAATATTGCGTGAAATTTCCCTCCGTGGCTTAATCTTGTCCAATTATCTAATATATCCTCTATTACTTTATCTTGATGAATATCTGTTTGATATTGAACAGTATGAATGTAATCTTCTATCCCATTTTTATATTTACCGGTTTCGTCATAATCTCCTGCCATTGGAACATTATTCATAAATTCATAGTAAATTTTACTTTTTTTAGGATCTGCAATAGCTTCTTCTTCGGTTTTGCATTTTGCCTGTTCTAAAGCTATAATTTTTCGTAAATCTTTATCCTTATATGTCATAACCTTATCAGGATCAAAACCAAGAACATTTCCATCTCTAATACCATCAGCAATACTGTATCTATGTAATTCATTCCCAAATACAGCAGCGTTGGTTAAATCTTTTTTGCTGTTTTCATCCATAATGGGCGTACCGGTAAAGCCAAAGAATATAGCCTTAGGAAATGTTTGTTTAATTGTAATCAACATTTCGCCAAATGTATCGCGGTGACATTCATCAATGATAAAGACAATTCTTTTAGATTGCATTGTTTCTAAA
>CAOJDT010000113.1 GCA_948433295.1 uncultured bacterium | reverse complement strand
GTCCTGCTTCAACCCAGAAAATCGTTACTCTGGCAGCTTCTCTTGATACACTGGGGGCAGATTATAATTTTGAAACAGCTCTTTATAAAAGTTCAAATAATGATTTATATCTAAAACTTGGTGCAGACCCTTATTTGAGAGAAAAAGACTTGAAAAAAATCATGTCTGATGCTGTTGATAAAAAGATTATTGAACCTAAAAATATTTATATTGACGATTATATTGTAGACGGAGTAGAGTGGGGTGAAGGTTGGCAGTGGGATGATGATTTGAATACTCTTATGCCTAAATTCGGTTCGTACAATCTCGACGGTAATCTTTTGTATATAATAGTTTCACCTACATCTCAAGGCGCTCCGGCAAATATAAGTACAAAATTTTTCTATCCGGTTACTTTTATGAATCTTGCTGTTACGGGTAAAGAAGATAATCTTACATTTGAGCGTAACAATTCTGTTTCGCCTGATATTTTAACCGTAAAAGGTTCTGTTTCTTCTATAAAACCTTACCCGATTCCTACTCCGAATTTAAAAAGATATTTCAGGCTCCGACTTGAAGATGCAATTGCAGATTCAAAAATGGAATATTTCGGAAATGTTTCTCAAAAGAAATTGCCTTCATCAAATGTTTATAAAGTTTCATCCGTAAAGCATCCGATTTCTATTGCTGTTGCGGATATTCTTAAAAAAAGTAATAATTTGACTGCCGAAAGCGTGTTCAAAATTGCAGGTGGAAAATATGTCGGTAATACCGGTTCAATAGTTTCAGCAGTAAAAATGTTTGAAGATTTCTGTCAAAAGATTGGGGTTGACCCGCAGGATGTAAAAATTGTTGACGGAAGCGGTGTTTCTAAAAATAATCTTATGAGTGCAGAGTTTATGACGGATTTTCTTGTTGCATTGTCAAAAACGCAAGGATTTGAACTTTACAAATCTGCGCTTCCGACAGCGGGTGAAGGAACTTTGACAAACAGAATGTTGTATTTTAAAGATAATATAAGAGCAAAAACAGGAACTCTTTCTGACATAAGCGCCATTACGGGGTATTTGACAGCGCAGAGCGGAAAAACTTACGCTTTTGATGTTATGATTAATGACGCTAAGTCTTCTGCCGCTGATAAAAAAATGTTGGAAGAATATATTCTGAGAGCAGTTTACAATTTCTATTAATAAAGAAAAATGGACTTATATCCAAGTTTACACCAGATGTATGTAATATTGTCATGCTGAACTTGTTTCAGCATCTCTTGTATAGGAGACCCTGAAACGAGTTCAGGGTGACATTTCTGTTGTTATTTAGTGTAAACTTGTATATAAGTCCCAAGAAAAAAGAGTTGAATTATCAACTCTTTTTTTCTACCTTTTTATTTTGAATTACGGGGTGACGGATTAAAGAAGAAGACCCCTATTGCTGTCAGTGTTGATAATAACAATGCGCCTTGCAGGGCTGCACGAGACCGTGCTTTAGGTAGAAAACGACTGATGTTTTTATAATTTGTCTTAAGGCTTGAGTCAGATGTTAATTCATATAATTTGTTTGCGCTTTTTGTTCTTTTTGCGGCAACTGCTTTTTGGAGGTTTTCGTAAGCCAGTTTTACGTCAATGCCGCCGTTAGGAAGATTTTTCATATTTTTTAATCTTTGTTCGCGCGCTTCTTTTACAATATTTCTGTATTCTTCAATAGGTTTTTTGAGGTTTTGTTTGGCAATATTGAACTGTTCTTTTACCCGTTCAAAATATTCCTGCATAAATTTATTGTCCAAATCGTCCAACACAAGTTCTCGCGCTTGTTTTAACTGCATTCTTATTGCTACGAAATTGTTGTTTTCAGCTACTTTTTTCAGATAATTTTTTTTATTTATTACATTTTGTGCCAAAGTTTCATCTATCGGAATGGCATTGAATTTTTTTGCCCAGCTAATAGCCGCAGCTTTTACGGGTTTTTGTTCAGCCTTACCGGAATTAAGATAATCCGCAGCGGCTTTTTTTATTTGTTCCAATGAATTTTTTTCAACAGCATTCATTTTTTTTGTCACATAATGAGGCAGAATGCTTGTAAAGCTGTCGGGAGTCTGAACCAGTAATTTTTTCAGTGAATATTTCTCAGGAGCAGCAAGGCATCCTACACACATTCCTATAGCACCGCCTGTAGCAATTGATTTTACTGCACTGTTAATCGTTAAGGATGAATCCTGCATGTCAGCCTCCTGGTAAAACTATAAACTCCTAATATCTTTAATCACAGGTTAACTCATAATAAGTATTTTTGTGAAATTTTTTACAATAAATTTACATCTTGTAACAATTGTGCTAAGTCTTGTGGCTATGATATACTAATGAAGAGGAGAGTAATATGGATCCCAAAGTTTCTATAATCACGACAACGCTTAATGTTATTGATAAAGATCAGACAGATGATTTCTATTTACAGATAAATCTTTTGGATAAACAGACATATCCAGAAATTGAACACATCGTTATTGACGGTGCTTCAACAGATGAGACCGATGTTTTATTAAAGGAATACAAGTCTAAAGGTTATATAAATTTCTTTTCGGAAAAGGATACAAGTAAATTTCATGCTTATAACAAAGGTATCATGCGTGCAAAAGGAAAGTATATATGCTTTTTAAGCGTTGATGATTATTTTCATGATATTACGGCGATTCAGGATATCGTAAATCTTATGGAAGCCGAGCAGGCAGATTTTACTTTTTCTCCCGCATATTGCAGACATCCCGAAGGTTTTGTATTTTTGTTCCCTCCCGCTATGCACAATGCTTTTCAGGTAATGCCGTGTGCAAGACAGTCGATGTTTTTCAAACGTTCCGTTTTGGAAAAAGAAAATTATTTTGACGAAAAATTTAAAATGATGGCTGACTATGATTTGATTATTCGGCTGATGATGAAAAAATACAAGGGTATTTATTTCGACGGAAATTACACGACCTACAAGCTTGGTGAAAAGGCTTTTGCAAACCCTGAAAAGGCTCAGGCTGAATGTAAATCAATTTTTTATAAAAATTATAAACATCTGGCAAGGCTTGATGACGATATTTTGGAATATATGGTAGAAGATTCTGATTTTCCGAAAGAGCTTCTCGAAAAACTTTCAACGTTCTTTCCGCCTGAAGACAAAGAGCTTTTCTTTGAACGCTGCGAGGCTATGCACCAATTGAGACTGGAAGCTCAGGAAAGTTAATATATTTAAAATATTTGCCAAAATTTATTTGTAACGTATGATAGTTTTATAGAATAAAATAATAAGGGTTAAGGATATGACACAACAAAAAATTGCAGTAATAGGCTGCGGCGTATGGGGCAGAAATATTGTCCGTAATTTTTATAACTTAAATGTTCTTGAGATTGTTTGTGATTTAGATGAATCAAATCTCGAAAAAGTCAGAGAACAATATCCCGGTGTAAAAACCACAAAAGATTTTAATGAAGTTTTGAATAATCCTGAAATTACTTCTGTTGCAGTTGTAACTCCGAGCCATACGCATTACAAAGTAGTTAAGGCAATGCTTGAGGCAGGTAAAAATGTTTACGTTGAAAAACCTATTTCAACAGTGGCGCAAGAGGCTAAAGATTTAACCGAACTTGCAAATTCAAAAGGTCTCGTCCTTATGGTCGGACACCTTTTACTTTATCATCCTGCCGTAAACAGATTAAAGATGCTTATTGAAGAAGGCGAACTAGGTGATATCGTTTACGCACAAAGCGACAGATTAAACGTAAACTTTTTCAAAAATGACAGAAGCGTTATGTGGGATTTGGCGCCGCACGATGTATCAATGATGAGTTACGTTATCGGAAAAGACCCGGTAAGCGTTATTTCTGCCGTGGGCTGTTCTTCTGACAGAAACGATATTATGGACATTACTCATATCACAATTCAATTTGAAGACGGAGTTGTCGGTCAAATTTCAGACAGTTGGATTACACCGAAAAAACACGTTCAACTTCTTGTAAGAGGTACTAAAGCCACTGCGATTCTTGATGATACCGTTGCGGAAGACAAACTCGTTATTTATGACAATTTTAAAAAAGATACTTTGCAAAATATCAGCCTTGATTATCTTGAAATTGAACCGCTTAAACTTGAATGTCAGCACTTTATAAGTTGCTGTGAGACTGGTAAAAAAGCTCGTTCTGACGGAGATAACGGGTTTATGGTTACAACGATTCTTGAACAGGCTGAAAAAGTTA
>CAOJDT010000112.1 GCA_948433295.1 uncultured bacterium | reverse complement strand
TGCCGCGGTTTATGAGAACCTCCGCCAATTTAAATGCTTTTAAATTACGCCGCTAAATTTTATACGGATCTGTTAAAGAGGTTGCCCCCCCCCCCGAAAACGACTGTGGTTACTGATTTTGACATGTGACTCTCCTTTTCATAAATTACAGTATCTATTATAAACTATTTTTTAACTTTTTACAATACTCTCCTCAGTCAGGTAGTTACAAAATACAAAATGTGTGATAATATATTATTGTAAGTAAATAAGAAGAGGTCTTTAGGATGAATAAATTTAAAACTTTATCAATTGCTTTTATAATAATGTTAGGCATGGGTATTAATACAATCAGCAATGCCGAATCAACAACGGTTAAAATCAAAAACCCGATAATTCCCGCAGCAACAAAAGCCATTGCGACTACCGCAGATAAAACTTATAACATGGTAAACCCTGCAGTTATGGTAAGTAATCCTAAACCTTATCTTAATCAGGATGTAAAATTCCGAGCAAAATTTGATAAGTACTCAACCCTTGGTCTTGATTACAAACCAGCGTTCAGAAGTTCGGAAAAATTCATTACCGTCCTTATCCAGCGTAATGACGTTACAACACACAATGTTCCACTTTCCGAATTAAAAATTTTTCTTGACAGAAAAGAAGCAGAAAAACACATCGACTTAAATTCAGGGGATGAAGTCGAAATTGCAGGTCATGTATTCTCAAATGCACTTGGTGACGTATGGATGGATGCTCAGGAATTCTCTGTTATCAGCACACAACCTAAAAAAACTAAGTAAAATCTTTAACACGGAGTTAAGATATGGAAACAAAAGAAAATCTTATGAATAATAATAAAAAAGACATCTTTTTGACGGTTCACGGTCACTTCTATCAACCGCCAAGAGAAAATCCCTGGCTTGAAGCGATTGAACTTCAAGATAGTGCTCTGCCTTTCCACGATTGGAACGAAAGGATTAACAAAGAGTGTTACAATCCTAATTCCGTATCAAAAATAGTAGACAGCAGAAATAAAATTCTTGATGTTGTAAACAATTATGCTCACATGAGTTTTAACTTCGGTCCTACACTATTATCCTGGTTAGAACGATATGCACCGCATACTTATGAAAGAATTATTAAAGCCGACATTGAAAGTATAGCGGAACACAGCGGTCATGGAAACGCTATGGCACAAGTATACAACCATATTATCATGCCGCTTGCAAATGAAAGAGATAAACAAACTCAGGTAAAATGGGGTATCAGAGATTTTGAAGCACGTTTCGGCAGAAAACCTGAAGGAATGTGGCTTGCTGAAACTGCCGTTGATGACGACACTTTGAGAGTTTTGGAAGAAAACGGGATTAAGTTTACCGTCCTTTCACCATATCAAGCCCTCAAAATCAGAAAAGAAGGAACCAATGAGTGGGAAGACGTAAGCTGGGGTAATATTGACCCTGCACGCTCTTACAGATATTATATTAAATCCGCTCCGGGTAAGTTCATTGACCTGTTCTTCTATGACGGAGCAATCTCGCGCTCTGTAGCGTTTGATGAATTATTGAAAGACGGAAACAAATTTGCAAAACGCCTGAAAGAAGGAGTCTCTGATTTAAGAGATTATCCTCAAATAGTAAATATCGCAACAGACGGCGAAAGTTACGGGCACCATACAAAATTCGGAGATATGGCTCTGGCTTACGTTCTCCAGATTAAAGCAAAAGATGAAGGATTTAAAATCACAAACTATGCGGAATATTTGGATAAATACCGCAGCGATTACGAAGCAGACATAAAACAAGGTTCAAGCTGGAGCTGTTTCCACGGAGTCGGCAGATGGAAAGAAGATTGCGGCTGCTCAACAGGCGGACATCCAGGTTGGAACCAAAAATGGAGAAAACCGTTAAGAGAAGCTCTCGACTACTTGAGAGACGAACTTATAAAAATTTATGAAACCGAAGGTGTTAAATACTTCAAAAATCCGTGGGATGCAAGAAATAACTATATTTCGGTTATTCTTGACCGCGGAAGTCTTACCGTAAATAAATTCCAGCGAGAAAACTTCCTGCCCGATTTAACCGATTCCGAAAAAGTTAAGGCTATGGAACTTTTGGAAATCCAACGTCAAGCACTTTTGATGTACACAAGCTGCGGTTGGTTCTTCTCAGAAATTTCAGGAATTGAAACAGTTCAAATTATGAAATACGCAGCACGCGCAATGCAACTTGCGGCAAGTTTTACAAAGAAAAATCTTGAGAAAAAATTCACAGATATTCTTGCCGAAGCAAAAAGTAATATCGCAGAACACGGCACAGGTAAAGATATTTTTGAACGATTTGTAAAACCTTCAATCGTTACGCTTAAACAAATAGCAAGCTTATGGGCAATTTCTTCACTTTATCAGGATTTTGAAGACGAAGAAGATGTATATTGCTATAAAGTTATAAAACATGACTATCAAAGAGTTCAAAAAGGAAATCTCAGCCTTATTACAGGCAAAATAGAAGTTCAATCGAGAATCACTTTGCAAAAATCAAACCTTGTATTCGCACTTATGCAATACTCGGGCGGAGATTTCCACTGCGCATTGAAAGAATTTTCTGACGAAGCAGAATATACAAAAATGAAATCAGACCTTATTAAAACATTCTTATTGAATACCGTAACGGAAAGTATCAGGGCTCTTGATGAATTCTTCGGAAAAGAATATTTCACTCTTAAAGATATATTTATTGAAGAACGCAGAAAAATTCTTCAAATTCTACTCAAGGGTAAAATGCAAAAATTCGCAAGAACTTACGACGAAATGTACGAAGAAGGCAAAGGTTCCATTTATCACATGCAAAATCTCGGACTTGCAATTCCTGACGAATTTAAAATTTCAGCAGGTTATGCACTCAGCCGCAAATTTAACGATTTAATTATGCATTCGGGGGGATTTGTCGACCTCGGAATTATTCAGCAGGTGTCGGATATTAACTTTGAGGCTAAGAAAATGGGAATTAAATTGGACAAAACGGTTTCTAATAACATTTTCTCAAAGAAAATTATACAAAACTTAAACCGACTCGTTTATGGTCTGGAAATTCAGCAGGCAGAAGTTCTTCTTGAATTGTTTGATTTTGCGGAAAAACTTGAACTGGAAATAGATATTTCCGAAGCTCAAAATACTTTCTTTACTAAAATATTCCACAGAATCGACGATATCATAGAACTCAGCCAACAATCCAAACGCTCTAATGACAAGCGTCTTGTTGAAATGCTTCTTGATATCGGAGAACGATTGAATATTAACACTGATTTTTACAGAACAAAACTTGATAAAATAACGGTATAAATTACCAATTTTCGGAACCGTATTTTCTGTAAATATCTATAGTGTGTTGAATTTTATGTTCAACGGATGCAATTTTTTTAAGATTTTCCGTACTGGTTGTCTTAGTCTTCAAAAGCTGAAGCTCAAGGTAGTCTTCTTTTGCCTTACGGACTTTTTGTTTGTCCTCTTCGCGTCTCAGAAAAAGCCACGCCTCAAATCCGCATCCAGGAGGGACAATTGCCCACGGTGTAGAAGGACAGTGGCGGCAAAGGGTAGGACGTTCTTCGTATATTGAACAGGTATTATCATCCAGAAGATACTTACAACCATAAAAAGTCATTTTGTCTTCCTGAAAATTTCCGTCCTCCGACAATTTTTGAATAATATTATCTACGAGTTCTCGGTCAACTTCGCGTGCAGCTTCAATTGACGGATACGGTACAAAAATTTTCAAGAAAGCCTTCGCACCTTCATCACCCTTAGCTGCAAGTCTTCTCAACTCGTAATATGGCTTCGGTGTTGTTACAACTCTGCAACACCTGCCGCACATTTTACAGAGACTTTGCGGACGCTTATTCAAATAATTATCTTCATAATTACTCATAAGATTATTATAGTTCGGCATGCCTTTAATAAGCATAACTTGTAACAATTCTTAAAATTAAAGCAATATTTTTCTGATTTATGACTTTAATATAATAGGTAGTGAAAAGGTAGTACTATATGCAAAATTCAGTTCAACAACCTCAGGTAATTCAACCTAAACCGATTATGCAACAGCAGGTTCAGGCACAAACTCCTGCGCCTCAGCAAAATTATGCAACGCCGACGATTCAGGTTCCTGCGCAAAATCCTAATTACGCAGGTGTAAATATTCAAATTTTTAACCCGTCAGTTTCTACTCCGGGTGCACCTTCGCCTGTTTATAACGTAAACGCTCCGTCTTACGGACCAAATCAACCCC
>CAOJDT010000111.1 GCA_948433295.1 uncultured bacterium | reverse complement strand
AAACGGAGGATGTATGAAAAAAGGAATAGCTAACATCATTGCGGGCTTGACCCGCAATCGCAGAGTTTCTGCGTGTGAGGGTTTCACTCTTGCAGAGGTATTAATTACTTTAGGAATCATCGGAATTATCGCGGCGATGACACTGCCGTCATTAATACAGAAACATCAGAAACAAGAAGCATCCGCGCGCTTGAAAAAATTTTACAGTACAATGCAGCAGGCTATACTTTTCTCGGAAAATGACAACGGTCCTTGCGGACAGTGGGATAAAGTGCCAAGACAGGGGAATGAAGATGGTACAATTAAAAGAAATCCACAGGCAGCTATTGAGTACTTTAACAGATTTTTAAAACCGTACATGAAAGTTCTCTCCAGCGAGATAAAAGGGGAATATGCTATAGTAAGATTTGCAGACGGCTCGACCATAAACTTAAACAATGGTCATTGCACTGATTTTATATTTGATGTTAACGGAGAGCGAAAACCTAATAAAGAAGGTACTGACATTTTTTATTTTTTACTTTGTCCTGACGATACGAAAGATGGATTTTTCTCAAACAACAAAAATTTTGGAACCTATGAGCAAAAAAATATTGAAAGAGGTAGAGAATATGCATTATCGGCTTGTAAAACCACTCCTCATTTGTGTTCTAACCTGCTCTTGATAGACAACTGGGAATTCAAAGAAGATTACCCTTGGTAAAAATTAGAAAAGCCCTCATTTGAGGGCTTTTTAATTTTATGCTTTTCTAAAAACAATTTCATCATTGTCAGCGTCAATTACAAGTTTTTCACCACGCAAGAATTTCTGTGCAAGAATTTCTTTTGAAAGAGGATTTTCCACAAGCTGTCGGATAACGCGTTTCAGAGGTCTCGCACCGTAAACAGGATTAAATCCGCGTGTTGCAAGGAGTTCTTTTGCCTCATCTGTAATTTCCAGTTCGATTTCCTGTTCTTTAAGAAGTCGGCGCAAATATTCCATTTGAATATCAACGATATTCGACAACTGTTCAAGCGTAAGCGCTTTGAAGAAAATCGTTTCGTCAATTCTGTTTAAGAATTCAGGCTTGAATCTGCTTCTTAAAACTTCGAGCACCTTTTCTTTTGTTGCATCAAAATCAGCGGCAGAGCCGAGAGATTTGAGGGAATCTTCAAGGATAATGTCAGATCCTATGTTAGATGTCATAATTATAAGAGTATTTTTGAAATCAACTGTTCTACCCTTGGAATCCGTCAAACGTCCGTCATCAAAAATTTGAAGCATTATATTAAAGACATCGGGGTGCGCTTTTTCGATTTCGTCAAAAAGTACAACAGAATATGGCTTACGACGAACGGCTTCGGTTAACTGACCGCCCTCATCGTAACCAACATATCCCGGAGGCGCTCCGACAAGTCTTGAAACATTATGTTTTTCCATATATTCGGACATATCAATTCTTATAAGTGCATCTTCGTCATTAAACATGAATTCGGCGAGAGATTTTGCAAGTTCGGTTTTACCTACCCCTGTAGGACCGAGAAATAAAAACGTACCGATAGGGCGTTTAGGGTCTTTTAAACCCGAACGTGCACGGCGGATTGCGTCAGAAACGGTAATTACCGCCTCATCCTGACCGATAAGACGTTTATGTAAAACATCTTCCATTTCAAGAAGTTTGCGGGTTTCGCTTTCCATAAGTTTATTTACGGGAACACCTGTCCACTTACTGACAACTGCGGCTATATCATCCTCATCAATTTCTTCTTTAAGAAGCTGATTTTGAGTACGTTCTTTGTTTTGAACAGCCGACAACTGCTTTTCAAGTTCCAAAAGTTTTCCGTATTTGAGTTCCGCAGCGGTTTGCAAATCTGTATTTCTTTCGGCTTCTTCAATTTTAGCCTTAACCTGTTCGATTTCTTCTTTAATACCGGCTTCCCCGACGATTGAGGCTTTTTCCGCTTCCCATTGAACTTTAAGCTTAGAAATTTTTTCTTCAAACTCGTTGATTTGATTTGACAAATCGCTAATCTTAGCGCGCGCCTCATCACTGTCCTCTTTTTTCAAGGCTTCACGTTCGATTTCAAGCTGAATTTTCTGACGCATAAGCGTATCAATTTCTTCAGGCATTGAATCAATTTCAATTCTTAAAGAGGATGCCGCTTCATCAATCAGGTCGATTGCCTTGTCGGGAAGAAATCTGTCAGTGATGTATCTGTCAGAAAGTTTTGCAGCGGCAATAAGCGCACTGTCAAGGATTCTTATGCCGTGGTGAACTTCATATTTTTCTTTCAAACCTCTTAAAATTGAAATCGTATCTTCAACGCTTGGCTCGCCGACCATTACGGGCTGAAAACGTCTTTCCAATGCAGGATCTTTTTCAATATATTTGCGGTATTCATTAATGGTTGTTGCGCCGATTGTTCTTAAAACTCCTCTTGCAAGCATAGGTTTCAAAAGGTTCCCCGCGTCCATAGAACCTTCCGTCGCACCTGCGCCGACTACGGTATGAAGTTCATCAATAAACATTACGATTGAACCGTCTGAATCTTCAACCTCTTTTAAAACCGCTTTCAAACGTTCTTCAAATTCACCTCTGAACTTTGCGCCCGCAACAAGCGCGCCTAAATCAAGCGAAATAAGTTTTACGTTTTTGAGGCTTTCGGGAACATCTCCGCGAACAATACGCTGAGCAAGCCCTTCAACAATAGCGGTTTTACCAACCCCAGGTTCACCTATAAGTACAGGGTTGTTTTTCGTACGTCTGTTCAAAACCTGAATAATACGACGAACTTCTTCATCCCTGCCGATTACGGGGTCAAGTTTACCTTTACGCGCTCTTTCGGTTAAATCAGTCGAATATTTTTCGAGCGCTTTCATATTTTCTTCTGCATTTTTATTATCCACTTTTTTATTACCTCTTATTTTTTTCATCGCATTAAGAACTGCGGTAGAATTTACCGAAGATTCTTTAAGAATTTTTTGAATATCACTGTTATCGAGAAGCGTCATTGCAAGAAGTATGGCTTCAATACCTATATATTCATCTTTAAACTTTTCGGCTTCATCTTTTGCAATATCAAGGAGTTTGTAGGTATTTCCCGAAAGAAAAAGCTGTGACGTATTTGCCGGACCTGAAATCGTGGGAAAAGATTTGACGGCACCGACAACTTTGTTAATAAAAGTCTGATTCAAAAGTTTAAGTTCAGTCAAATAATCTTTAATAATCCCGTCATCCTTAATCATAGCCAGCATAATATGCTCAGGCTGCAATTCCGAATTTTTGTATTCGTTCATTAATGCGCTTGATGAAGATAAAATTTCCTGAGAATAATTTGTGAATTTGTTAAAATCTACCATATAAATCAACTCCATTCAATGTATTGTCATTCTGAGTGCTTTAGCACGAAGAATCTCCTGCTCAGAATAACTCTTTAATTTATATAATTATTTTAACGTTTTTTTCAACAAAGTCATTCTAAATTAACTTTTATTTAATATTTAATCTCCCATCCGTCGCGCATAATCCTTGCTGCACAGACTCTCCCGCCAATTCCGCTCTTAGTATTACAAGACCCGCTTTTCACCCCATTTCCGGATACGGCTGCGGTTAAATCTTCGTCGCTCCATGTATCGCCAACAGGCATAATACTACCTTTTTGATTTATATAAAAGAAAAATAAATCTCTTCCCGCAATATTCGGACCCTTAATTGAACCATTTACATCAAGAAAAAGATATAAACCATAACCTTGTGCCCCTTCTTTTGGATTAATACCTAAGCAAGCCCCGTCAACAAGTTGTACAGATGCAGTGACATACCTAACAATCGGCGTGGCAATCAAAAGATTGCTCAACCAGACATACATTGTATTTGAATTCGCATGGATTTTACTGTTTTCTTCGTAGCATAACGAATAAAGATTATTATTACTTTTTCCGTATTTTTTACCAATTTTTAATTCAGGAATAATATATTTATCAAGAATAACTTCCGCATCATTCCATTCTGCCCAATCCATAACGGGACCGTGTTTCGCCTCAGCCATTCTAAACGCATTAGACACAATGGCATAAGATTTTTTTAATTGCGAAACTGCTTGTTTATTTTTATACTTTGTAATAAGCGTCGGCATTGTCATCGCAGCAACAATACCGATTATGCCCAGAGTGATTAAAACTTCTGCCAAGGTGAACCCCTCACCCGCAACAACTCTGCGATTGCGGGTCAAGCCCGCAATGACGTTAGATATTCCTTTTTTCATACATCCTCCGTTCTCTATACTATTTTTTATTATAACTCTTTTC
>CAOJDT010000110.1 GCA_948433295.1 uncultured bacterium | reverse complement strand
TAATCCTGTAAATCTCTAACGGATACAGAACTGTCGCTTTCAAAATCATCGAAACACCTTAAAATATTTCTCAATTTCAAAATGCGACCAAACAGTTTGATGAATTCTTTTTCGTTATCCTCGCCAATGATTTGACTGCTTATCGGAAATTCATTTACCAGTCTGGCTACAAGCTCGTTATAACCTTCAATATGTTTTCCGTGCTCATCTTCATAGCCATTCATATACTCATTGTAAGTTTTTAGAATAACCATACCTCTTGCGTTTTTATCCCCAAAAAGTGCTAAGGCATTATTAGTGGCTGTTTCAAGGTTCCTAAAACAAACAATGTTTCCAAATGTTTTAACTGAGTTCAAAATACGATTGGTACGGGAAAACGCTTGTATCAAACCATGATCTTTTAAATTCTTATCTACCCATAAGGTGTTGAGAGTAGTAGCGTCAAATCCCGTTAGAAACATATTGACCGCGATCAACAAATCAATCTCACGATTTTTCATTCTCAATGATACATCTTTATAATAGTTGGGAAATTTATCGGCGGATGTATCATAGCTAACATTAAACAGCTTATTATAATCATCAATCGCACTGTCAAGAAAATCCCGTGAAGTCTGATCAAGACCGCTTGTGTCAAAATTCTCATCTTGCAAGATATCATCCGGATCTTCTTCGTTTGGATTAAAACTGAATATCGTAGCAATATTTAATTTATAACCTGTTTCCTCCATTTGTCTTTTAAATTCATTGTAGTATGCAATCGCTGCCGGAATAGATGCGACTGCAAAAATCGAATTAAAACCATTTACTTTTGCAGTTGTTTTTTGCTCTGATACAGTATTATTCTTGGACTTCGCCATTTTTTCTACATTCGTAATCACTTTATGGTCATAATAGGAACGTCTTTGATTGCGATAAGTTTTCTGCTCAAAATGTTCAAGAATGTATTGTGTAATCTCAGATACTCTTTTAGGGTCAAGCAAAGCTTTTTCACGGTCAATTGCCTTTACTTGCTTATCGTATAAAAGCTCAGGGTTTTTGATCGTGTTGATATAATCAATTCTAAAAGGCAATACATTACCATCATGGATAGCATCAACAATGGTGTATGCGTGCAGTGGTCTTACTTTGTTTCCGTTTTCATCCAGTTCACCGCCGAAAACCTGTGCTGTGGTACGCATATTCGGAGCGTTAGAACTGTTCGAGTTTATTGCAAAAATCGGCGTGCCCGTAAAACCGAAAATATGATAATTCTTAAAGTGCTTTGTAATCGACTTGTGCATATCTCCGAACTGAGAACGGTGGCATTCATCGAAAATCATAACAATATGTTTTTTATAAACTTCATGTTCTTTGTTCTTGGATATGAATTTATCTAACTTTTGAATGGTTGTGATGATGATTCTTGCATTATCGTCTTCCATTTGTTTTTGCAGAATTTTAGTAGAGGTGTTGCTGTTGGCAGCACCTTTTTCAAATCTGTCATATTCTTTCATTGTCTGATAGTCAAGATCTTTTCTATCCACAACAAACAATACTTTATCAATGAAATTCAATCCTTGAGCAAGCTGTGCAGTTTTAAAACTGGTTAAAGTCTTGCCGCTTCCGGTGGTATGCCAAATGTAACCGCCCGCCTCTTTTCTGCCGGTTTTTTTGTTATTGTTAGAAAGGATAATGCGTTTTTGAATTTTTTCAGTTGCCGCAATTTGATAAGGACGCATTACCAATAATAAATCCTCTGAAGTAAACACACAGTAACGAGTCAAAATATTAAGCAGCGTATGTTTTGCAAAAAAGGTTTTTGTAAAATCCACAAGGTCCGGGATGGTGCGGTTTTTCTCATCCGCCCAATAACTTGTAAATTCAAAGCTATTAGAAGTCTTTTTCTTTTTTGCTGCGTTTTTCTCTGCATTATCTTTGATATGCTGAAATCTTGTTGTATTAGAATAATACTTTGTATGCGTCCCATTGGAGATTACAAACAGCTGTACATACTGATACAATCCGCTGCCTGCCCAAAAGCTGTCACGCTGATATCGATTGATTTGGTTAAACGCTTCTCGAATTGCGTTCCCTCGTTTTTTAAGCTCAATATGCACCAATGGCAATCCGTTTACCAAAATCGTCACATCATAACGAGTATCATGCTTCCCGCCGTCTTCTTCATACTGGTTTATTACCTGCAAATGATTGTTATGAATGTTGGTTTTGTCGATCAGCTTGATGTTTTTTACATAACCGTTATCGAGGGTAAGATTTTGCAGATAATCTTCCTGTATTTTGCGGGTTTTTTCTACAATGCCATCATTTCCGTTAGAAATAACGCTGTTGTAAAAGTCGTTCCACTCTTTATCGAAAAAGGTATAGTTATTCAGTTTTTCAAGCTGTGTACGGAGGTTGTCAATTAAGTCCTGTTCGCTTTTTATAGTAATGTATTCGTAGCCCTGACTGACAAGGCGATTTATAAAATCTTGTTCAAGCGCCGCTTCGCTTTGATAGTCGGTGCTTTTTCTTTTTTCGGGTGTGTACTCAGCCACTACCGTACTTTCAGTAGAGCTTGCAACAATTTCAAAGCTATTCATTTTCCGACGCCTCCTTTTCAATATATTTAAAATATAAGCTTGAATCGAACCACTCACCGGGACCCATAAAAGAAAAATAAAATCCCCAATTTACCAAACGTAATTTTTTTGATTGGAAGTTTGGCATAATGTTATTTTGCTTTTCTGTTTTATCAACAACAAAATTTTTAGCCGCCCAATATTGAATTAAAACATATAGTGCACATAAAGCTTCAATAACATTTTTTTGATTGGCATATTCGTAAATATTTTTATTGTTTTTTATAGTATCCCTATGGTGTTTAATATCATTGTAAACATTCCACCAATTAGGAATATGCTCTTTATCAATGCCTTTCCAAGGTTGTACGATTCGATATTTGTATCCACTCAAATTCACTGTCTCTTTTGAAAATGTGCCATATGATGAACTAAGTATTTTAATATATTCACTAATACCGCATTCCGATAAGTTTAAACTACTTTTTATTCTTTTGCATAAACTCTTACAAATAGTATCTATTTCACTACAAATAGATAGATGCAACTGTAAGTATTTTATAGAAAAGGAGTTGTTATTACTTTCAGCAATATTGCAATATGGAACAGTATCAAAAAAATCTTTTTCAATTTGAATATAATAATTCCAATAAGTGTTTTTAAAATCTAAAACATCCATATCATTTATCCTTTTTCTTAAAAGTTAAGAGCTTATCTCGGTAATATTCATATTGCTTTTGTCTTGCTTCAATTTCGGCAGGCAATCCCTCGCTGATATCGTTGCAAAGCTTATTAAATCGATCAAGAATATCAACTATGCGTTGTTGCCCTGCAAGTGATTTTGCAATATCTTTGGGGAATGGAATCGGTATTTTAATTTCCTTTATTGCCGGAATATTTGAATGAACAACTTTGCTTTTTATGCGCCCTTTGCTCTTTTGCTTTTGAGCCATAGTAGTTGAAAGTGCATAAGCCATATATTTGGGATTTTGCTCATGTTTCATAACTACAATATCTCCACCAACAAAGCATTTTTCATTACCCACATAAGCGCAAGATTTAGCTATCTCTTCAACACTTTCGCCTGTAATTGCAAATAATATATCTCCATATTCAAAAGTTTTTGAACCAGACATTGTTTTCGAAACACATTTATCAAACCAGACATTATATGTTGTGTAAATTTCTCCATATCGAACGCAAGGGATTCCTTCGCTTGAAACTTCATCACGCTTGATCCCTGCGCCTCTATACATATCTGTGGAAAGTCTTCCCAATTCAACTAATGGCATATCATTTCTAAAAGAAATTAATTGATCTCTATAATACTCATACTGCTGTTTTCTTGCAGTGAGTTCCGCAGTGAGTTCCGCAGTGAGTTCCGCAGTGAGTTCCGTAAATTTATCCAGTATACGAACAATCTCTTCTTGTAACGGGAAAGGCGGAAGAGGAATTTTAAACTTTGAATATTTTTCAATCCACTGACGAGTATGGTCTACAGGAGTGTATTGTATGTTTTTCATCACATGATATATGTATCTAAAATCTGCATCGTGAGACCTATCCTTTTTTAATCTTAACATCTTCATTGCGGAAGATTTAACCTTAAAATTAAAGTCTACCCAATGAAAAGAAGTAGTAAAATCATCAAAAATTATAACTGGATTATCCGTTGACGCCTCAAATATACCTGTACTCTCATTAGTATAGCCCAAAATAAAAGATTGACCCGCCGTCAATACAGGTGTTTCAAATTCGTCATCGTATTTAGTATCTTTTACAATATATTTGGTAGGTTGCTCATAATCCATA
>CAOJDT010000109.1 GCA_948433295.1 uncultured bacterium | reverse complement strand
AATATATCAGAACGCGCATTTAAAAAATATGGCACAAAAAAAGTGTGGGCAGATGAAGAGCTTATGTTTATAAGTAAATTTATTCTAGAATGCAAATCAATATCCGATAGTATTCTTGATATAATTATCACACAAAAAAAAGTTACCCAGCTTCCACACGATGAAAACTATGCGCTGTTAAAAGATATATTTGATAAAACTTACTCCCGATTTGACTTTAAGAGTTTAGGCGCCTCCTTTAATGAATCTCTATTCTATGATACTCTTAAAGAGGAATTAGAATATAAATTTAATAATCCGGAACAACTAAAAGAACGTAGTGAAGAGGCTAATTGGATGCTGCAACAAGTTATAGATAACGGTATATGTAAAGAAATAGACGGAAAATTTATTCAAATTAGTTTTGACGAAGCAGAACGTTTCAAGGAGCAACTGTTAAATCCCAATATTGACATTGAATCATACATGCTTGAACGTTATCAAGATGTTTATCGTTATTTAAAGTTAGAAAAAGAAGGGTTTGAACGCGAAACAAAAATGATTATGTTTTCAATCAGTGACATTTTTTTAGATATAGTAAAAGATTTTATTAATCAAAACGAATACTAAAGTGAGGTTTATCATGGCAATTAAAACAAACGAAATATCTAACGGATATCAGTATTACAGAATTACAAAAGTTGTTGGTAAAAGAATTAACAAAAATGGCAAAGAAGTCCCTGTCAGAAAAACATTCCGAGGTAAAACAAAAAAAGAAGCAGAGGATAAATTTCGGGACTTTATGGAGAAGAAAAAACAGGGACTCGAAACCTCTCGTCAATTCTTTGGTATTACAGCTGATAATTGGATTTATAACTTTTTTATAAAAGACGATAGCCTTGCAATACGTACTAGAGATTTATATGTTTCTACATGGAACAAATATATAAAACCAACACCACTTTATAGTATGCCCCTTGATGAAGTCACTGCTGCAACTCTGCAAAATACCTATAATAACATTGATTGCCCTACATCAGCACTAAAAACTGCTGATAAATTAATGAAACGGTTCTATAAGTATCTGGAGATACAAGGGCTATCCAGAAACTTTACCCCCTCACTCGTAATTGTTAAGAAGGAACAAGCGCATACCGCTCCAAAAAATGAAGTTGTTGTTTGGAGTGATGAAGAGGTATCTAAAATCTTAGCTAGCTTTCAGAAGGCGCAAGAGGGCTTTAGGTTGTCTTTTTTTATCATTTTAGCATATTATACAGGGTGCAGACTTAGCGAGCTTCTAGCCGTCACATATGACGATTTCACGCCACAAGGTTTGAGTATTAATAAGCAAGTAGTGAACGAGCCCTCATTTCGGCATAATGAAAAGAATGTATATGAATTAAAAATCGGCAAGCTAAAAACTCAATCCTCATACAGAATTATTCCATTAAACGAAGAAGTATTAAAAGCTCTTGATAAGCACAAACAATGGCAGACCAAAGAAATGCTAAAAAACGGGTACAGAACAAATTATCTTTTTACCACTGTCAGCGGTAAATTTTATGATAAAAAGAATATCATAACAGCATGTAACAGATATTATAAAAGGATAGATGTGCCATCTAAAGGATTCCATACATACAGGCATACTTTCGGCACTAATTTATGCCGACTAGGTGTTCCAATCCAAACCGCCTCCGCCTTACTTGGACATACCGACATAAATGTAACAGCAAAATACTATATAAATGTTTCGATTCATGACAAGTTTGAAGCAGTCTCCAAACTATCAAATATTGTAAACTAGATTAAATGATTATGCGACACTGAACGCTCTACTAATGTGCCAAAAATGTGCCAAACTTCAAATTGTCAGCCTAAAAAACGCAAGATAAAACCGCTGAAATATTGTAATTCAGCGGTTTTTTGGTGCGCCATGAGGGACTCGAACCCCCAACCTTCGCATTCGTAGTGCGCTACTCTATCCAATTGAGCTAATAGCGCACGAACAACTTGTTCGTACCTACTTATTATAGTTCAATTCATCGAATTTGTAAAGAAGTTTTTTTGTTTCAATTATGATTTATCTATGTTAAAATAAATCCCTACACTATACCACCAGACTTTTTTTCTGTGATATAGTGGTTGAGAGAGAACGGAGGTGAGAAACTGTGACCACATACAAAACTGCGGAAGTTGCCGCAATCATCGGAATACATCCAAATACAGTACGATTATACGAAAAACTGAAGCTGATACCTAAGCCAGAACGGCTGCCAAATGGGTATCGCATATTTACAGAATTTCATATAAAGCAATGCAAACTGATACGCCTTGCATTTCAAGTAGAGGTATTGCAGAACGGGTTAAGAAAAAACATTGCACAAATGCTTACTATATCAGCAGCAGGAGATTTTGATACAGCTATTACGCTTACGAAAAACTACTTAGGACAAATCGGGAGAGAACGCCGGAACGCGGAAGAAGCCATTGAAATTGTAAAGCAGATTTTATCCGGAAATATTGAGAAAAATTCGCAGTATCAGAAGCGAAAAGAGGTATCAGAACTGCTTGATATTTCTATGGATACACTCCGAAACTGGGAAATGAACGGCTTACTTACAGTAAGAAGAAAAGATAACGGGTATCGAATCTATACCGATAAGGATATACAGCGGCTAAAGATCATTCGCACATTAAGATGTGCAAATTACTCCTTAGAAGCAATCCTACGTTTGTTGCAGCAGCTATCCCAAAATCCAGATGCTGATATTCGAGCCACCTTGAATACACCGAAACAGACTGATGATATTATTTCTGTCTGCGACAGACTAATTGTCTCACTGTCAGTAGCAGAAAAAAATGCTATTGCGATTTTGGATATGCTGTACGATATGAAAATTGAATTTTCATAAACCCTACACTTTACCACCAATGTTTTCATTGGTGGTATTCTTATTTCACAAGAAACAAAAGGAGGTCTTATTATGCAGACTGTAATCAATGTAGAGCGATTATCAAAATCCTACGGCAACCTGCTTGCAGTAAACAAAATCAGTTTGTCCGTAAAGCGTGGAACCGTTTACGGACTTCTTGGCGCAAACGGTGCAGGAAAAAGCACAACAATCGAATGTATCTTAGGTACAAAAAATGCCGACAGCGGAACAATATCAGTCTTGGGGTATAACCCTAAAAAGGACAGGCATCGCCTATTTCAAAATGTAGGCGTTCAGTTTCAAGAGGGCGATTATCAGCCGGAAATAAAAGTCTCAGAACTATGTGAAGAAACTGCTTGTCTTTATGATGCTCCTGCCGACTGGAAAAAGCTTTGTGAACAATTTGGAATAGCAGGTAAAATTGGAAATGCGTTAAAGAGCTTGTCCGGCGGGGAGCGTCAGCGCTTATTCATCGTACTCGCCTTAATCCCAAACCCGGAACTGGTATTTCTTGATGAATTGACTACAGGGCTTGACGCAAAAGCCCGGCGCGATGTCTGGAAAATATTATCTGAATTAAAAAGCAAGGGGTTGACTATCTTTTTAACTTCCCATTTCATGGACGAAGTGGAAGCCCTATGTGATGAAATTTGCATTTTGAGAAACGGCAAAATCATATTTTTCGGAACCGTTGAGCAGGCAAAAAAAGTCAGTAAATGCGAGAACTTTGAAGACGCTTATCTTAGGCTTTCCGGTGAGGAGGTAGAAAAAGAATGAAATCATTTGGAACACTTTTAAAAATTGAATTGAAACTAAACATCAGAAACATGAATATGGTTATTTTCGCTGTTATTGTGCCACTGATTGTCTTAGGTTTGCTTGGCCTCATTTACGGAACAAAACCCGCCGCAGACGGAGCGCCATACACTTTTATGGAACAGTCTTTCAGCGCACTAAGCTGTATCTCCATTTGTGCGGGTGGGCTAATGGGTCTGCCCCTTGTCGTATCAGAATATCGGGAACGAAAAATCTTGAAGCGTTATCAAGTCACCCCTATCAGCCCAGCAAAATTACTTTTGGTAGTATTTTTGATTTATATTATCTATTGCATCGTTTCAATACTCACCCTGTTCCTTGCCGCCATGCTGTTTTGGGAAATAAGAATACATGGGGCTTTGCTGTTATTCTTGGGAAGCTGGCTTTTGACTATGGTATCGACTTTAAGTATCGGATTGTTAGTTGGTGGAATTGCCAAAAATATGAAAAGCGCAAGCGTAATTGCCTGTATCTTATATTTCCCCATGCTGATTTTTTCGGGTACAACGCTTCCCTTCGAGGTTATGCCCATTACCATGCAAAAAATTATCAGTATCTTTCCATTGACACAGGGTATTCAGCTAATGAAAAACGCATTTCTTGGGTCGCCGATTGAAAATGCTATATTCCCGGTTGTTATTATGAGTATTACCGCATTAATCTGTTTTGCTATTTCCATAAAATATTTTAAATGGGAATAAACATCTTCTTTGGCTTTACTTCAGTGCATTTGAGCTGTCCCGTTTTGTACGCTACGCTAAAAAAGAAGAGACAGCCATACGACTGTCTTTTCTTTTTTAACCGGCAACGCTCGCTTCGCTCACTCCCCCGCTCGGAAGCCTACAACCGGCTTCCTCTCTTCGCTGTCCCGTTTCAGACGTGTCCTTCCGACACTAAAAAAGCAAGCTACTTCGTAACT
>CAOJDT010000108.1 GCA_948433295.1 uncultured bacterium | reverse complement strand
CAATTGAGCTTCCGCTTTTGATTGTGGTTGTACCACCTGTAATCGAGCCGTTTGTTAAATTCAGTACCCCGCCGTCTTGAACATTAGTAGTTCCTGCGGTAATGTGACCGTTATTGATAATATTAAGCGTTCCCTTAACTGTGGTAGTACCGCCGTTAATTGTACCGCCGTTAACGTTTTCAACTGCTCCTGATTCTATCGTTGTGTTTGATGTTCCGCCAACAACACCTCCGGATGCAATGTTCAGTTCACCACCGTTTTTAACGGCTACCGAACCGGCAGTAATAGAGCCGTTATTAACATTCAATGAACCGCTATTTTGAATATTTGTAGTTCCGCCAGAAATTTGTCCGGCGCTTGCAATATTCAAGGTTCCGTTTACTGTTGTCGTACCGCCTGAAATTTTGGAGTTGTTATTAAGATTAAGCGTCGAGCCGCTGCCGATATTAACTGTTCCGTTTGAAATATTACTTGCCGCATTATTTAAAGTTAATGATGACCCTGCGTCTGCAAGATTTAAAGTTCCGCCTGTTTGAGAATACGCAGACACATTACCTGTAGAACCGCCTTTGATGTTCAATGTTCCGCTTTTTATTGAGTAATTTGTGAATAATTTTGAACCGTCAAGGAAATCGGTTGTTCCTGCATTTTGAACAAAATTACCCGAAAAAGCAGAGGCATCGGAACCGTTAAATGTTGTAGTTCCCGAAGTCTGCGTAATGGTACCGTTACCTGTAAATGCTTTTGCATCATTAAAAATAACATTACCGCTACCATTGATATCAAAAGAACCATTGTCTATTGCAATAGAAGAGTCTGTTGTATTATTTTCGAAAACGATATTTTGACCGTTTGAGGTGTCAAGTGTCATGTTTCCTGCGTTATATACGGATGCCCCGGCACCCTTGTTTGCAGAGATTGTAGTTCCGCCGTTAATTGTTGCGGATGCACTGTCTGCGTTATAAATAGCACTGCCCTGTTGAGCTTCGTTGCCTGAGAAAGTTCCGCCATTTACTGTTAATTGAGAATTGCTTGTATTATAGATACCTCCGCCATTGTTTGCCGTATTAGTCGAAATATTAACATTATTAAGGGTTAAATTCGAGTCATGTTCGACAGTAATACCTCCACCCCATTTAGCATTGTTTTCTGAAATTTCGCCGCCGGTGATTGTTGCTGTCGAATTGTATTCCAAAGCGAGCCCGCCGCCGCTAGAAGTAGCAGTATTGCCTTTAATGACCGAGTCAGTGAGACTTGAAATTGTGGAGTTTTGTCCGATATAAAGCCCGCCGCCGTGGTTATTTGCCCGATTGCCCTGTATAAGAACATTTGAGCCTGCAATATTTGATGCTTCCGCATAAATCGCGCCGCCAAACTGAGCATGATTTGTTTTAAATTGTACATTATCAGATGATGTGCCGTTTATATTAAGAGTGCTTCCGTTAATATAAATCGCACCGCCGTATGATGTGTCGCCTGTTACTGAATTATTTTCGAACACAGATCCGGCATTTGCGTCAATGGTGAAATTACCGTTTGAAAATATGGCACCGCCATTACCTTCAACTGTAGAATCAGATATTCCCGTATCTGTCGACCAATCAGCGTTAATGATTTCTCTAGCGTTTGTTGCGGTTAGTGAAAATGCAGACAACATGCCCGCTATAACAAGTGCTTTTGAAAGCTTATTATCCATAATCTTTTTTCCTCTTATATACTTCAAGCATTACTATCTATTTTAATATTTATTATAAATAATATTTTAATAAATCTCAATATGTTAACGAGTTTTTTTACAAATTTTGTAAACTTTTATAAAATAATATTTATTTAATATAAAATTATTTTATCAGGAGATTTAATCAAATATGCTTATATCAAAAATTACCACTAATTTTCAAAAACCCGATTTTAAAGGCAGGTATGAAGTAGATGCTTCTACCGCGGTAAGCCGCAATCAGGTTTTTACGCTCGGAATGCTTATGAGTAATTTTTGGATTAGAGAGTCCAGGCAGACTTTTAACCGTGCGCGAAACAACAGCGTTTACGGAAAAGTTATTTTAAATGTTAATGTTAACAAAGAGACTATTGTTGAGAGAATTTTAAAGAATAATAATATTCAGTTCAAAAAACTTGATACAAATGCCTAGTTTTCGGTTCGAGCAAAAGTATGTTTGTCCAATAGAACCATAAGAACCGAAATGTCGGCAGGTTTGACACCTCCGATTCTGGACGCTTGGGCAAGGGTTTTCGGTCTGATTTTGTTTAATTTTTCTTTTGTTTCGGAAGAAATATGTTCTATTCTCATATAATCTATATTTTCAGGAATTTTAAATTTTTCGAGTTTATCTGCCTGATTAACCTGAAATTCCTGGCGTTTGAGGTATCCGTCGTATTTGGTAAGGATTTCTACCTGTTCGTATACGTCTCGCGAAAGATTTAGTTCTCTTGTTGTTTGGTCAAGTTCTTTTAGTACATCATAATTAATGTTAGGGCGTTTCAGAAGTTCTCCGAGTTTCATGCCTCTTTCCATGTGTTCGCCGTATTTTGCAAGAACACTGTTCGCTTCGTCAGTTGCCGAAAGTTTGGTTTCGTTGATTCGAAGCATTTCTCGTTCAATATTCTCTTGTTTTTCCGTGAAAATTTTGAACTGAGCATCATCAATAAGTCCGATTTTATGACCTATAGGAGTTAATCGGGTATCTGCGTTGTCCTGTCTTAAAAGGAGTCTGTACTCCGAACGTGATGTCAGCATTCTGTACGGGTCGTCTATATCTTTTGTGACCAAATCGTCGATAAGAGTTCCTATATATGAAGAACTTCTTGAAAGTTCAAGCATTTCCGAGTTATTAATATAATTAATTGCATTGATACCTGCTATTAAGCCTTGGGCTGCAGCTTCTTCGTAACCGCTGGTTCCGTTAATTTGCCCGCCGAAGAAAAGCCCCTGTACGTGTTTTGACATAAGAGAATGAGTGGTCTGTACCGCAGGAACATAATCATATTCAACCGCGTATGCAGGTTTTATGACGTGAGCTTTTTCCAATCCCGGGAGTGTATGCAGCATTTGAACCTGAACATCTGCGGGGAGGCTGCTTGAAAATCCCTGAATGTAAACTTCATAAGTACCCAGTCCCTCAGGTTCGATAAAAATATGGTGCGACGGATTTTCGCTGAATCTTACGACTTTATCTTCAATCGACGGGCAGTAACGAGGTCCGACACCGTGAATTAAGCCTTTGTACATAGGTGATTTGTCGAGATTGGCTTTAATTATTTCATGTGTTCTTTCGTTTGTTCTTGTCAAATAACATGGAACCTGCGGACGTATAGGTCTGTTCGGTTTGAATGAATAAAAATTCAGAATTTCATCGCCGGGTTGAATTGTCATTTTTGAGTAATCAATTGTGCGTTTATCAACTCTTTGCGGGGTTCCTGTTTTTAATTTTTTTATATTAATCCCGAGTTTCATTAAGGATTCGGATAAGCCTAGAGCAGCCTGTTCTCCAAGTCTGCCTGCGCTGTATGATTTTAATCCTACAAAAATTCTTCCGTTAAGTGAGGTTCCTGTTGTAAGAACCACCGCACGGGCTTTGTATTCAATTCCGAATTCATCGATAGCGCCTGTAATTTTTCCGTCCTGCGCAATTAAATCCGTTATGCACGCCTGTCGAAGATATATGTTTTCGTTTGCTTCAATGAGGTTACGCATATAGTTGGAATATTCTTTTTTGTCTGATTGTGCGCGTAATGCTCTGACGGCAGGACCTTTTGAAGAATTTAACATCTTCATCTGTATATAAGTTGCATCAGCGGCTTCTCCCATAACACCGCCGAGGGCGTCTATTTCTCTAACGAGAGTGGACTTTGCGGGACCGCCTATCGCGGGATTGCACGGTTGAAGCGCAATGTTTTCAAGGTTTAATGTTGCAAGAAGCACCTTTGCGCCGAGTCTTGCACACGCCAATGCTGCTTCGCATCCTGCGTGACCTGCGCCTACAACTATTACATCATATTCATTCTTCAAGTAGTTCATAATTTAATTATATTACAAAAAACGAGGGTTAAAGTTTAATCGATACAAAAATTTACTCCGATTATCTAATTCATTTGGAGGATATTTTGTAAAAATAATAAAGTTGTAATTTTGTTCTGTCGAATAAAGTTATACACACATTTTATTTGGAGCTCAAAAATGTCAGAACAAATTTTAATACAACCGGTTATAAACGAAAAAGTTGAGAAAGCGAAAGAATCTTTAGAGAAAGCGCGTATTGCGCATGAACGATATTTGATTCGACAAAGTAATCAGGATTTACAGGATGCTATTACAAATTATATAGATGCGGTAAAGTTTGACCCTACTATGCCTGAGGCGTATTACAGATTGGCAACTCTTATGTGGGAGCAAGGGCAGATTAGCATTGATACTGCGATTGATCAGTGTAAAACTGCAGTTTCGCTTGCGCCTGATAATATGAATGCGCACATGTATACTGGTTTCTTTATGAAGCTTGCCGAAAATTATCCTGAAGCAATGGATGAGTTTAAGTCTGCGGTTAAGATGGGTAAGCTTAAATCCGCCCGTCCGAGGCTGATTCTTTCTCAGGCTATTTTGCAAAAGATTAATGCTGACAAGGGAACTTTCTCTGATTATATGCAATTTGTTTATTACTTCCTTTCGGGAAGCCTTATGCTGGCATGGGACAGACCTTCTTTGAAAATGTTCTACAAAAATATTTCTGACGATGTTTCGGTGTTTACTTTTAATACTGTAGGAAAATTCCTCGAGAAGTTTAAGCTTTACCCTGCGGCTGAAAG
>CAOJDT010000107.1 GCA_948433295.1 uncultured bacterium | reverse complement strand
TTTGCATAATCTTGAAAAGGAATCAATTCCGTTAAATATTCAAATTTTTCTTTAAAAATTTCCTTGCCTTTTTCAATAATTAAATCCTTAAACTCAAGATTACCGTATGAAAGTATAGTAGTTATCTTAATATCTTCATCTTTAAATTTAGAGAGTATATCCAACATTTCCAAAGTGGATTCGTCACATGAATTATTTATCTGAATTTGTACATAAGATTTATCAATACGTTTGCAGTTTGCCAACATGTCTTTTGTTATAGGGAAAGTGTATCCTGCATTATAAACAACGGCATCAGAATTATATTTTTGTTTTGCAAAGTCTGAATCTCCGTCCACATCAGTTACATATCCATGAACATGCTGCCTTACAAAATCATGTTTTTCCGAAGACTTCGCATTATACAAATCGCCTCCCCATATCATCCAATACGTTTTAGAAAGCAATTCTTTATTTGAATAAAGAGTATTAACAATCTCTTCATCGAATAAAGAATGCGCAATAATTTTTTCTACATTAGGATTTGATAAATCGAGTTTTTTATAATCATCATCTTTAATTTTAATAACATTTGCACCTTCAGGAAAAGGATACACCGTACCGTTAAACAACTTCTTACACAAAAATAAATGCTCTTTTGATTCATAATTATTGTTGATAAATTCGACAAACGATTTATTAAACTTATCATTAAACATCAAATGAACATACCTGACTTTTGAAAGCTTCGCATTTATCATTTTTAACTTAATATTATGAACCAGCTTTTCGAACAACTTAATCTTCATTAATACCCTAATCCTCAATAAAATTAATACACCTTGCACTTAATCATTATAAAAAATATGCCGCGTCTCGGAATCGAACCAAGGACACAGGGATTTTCAGTCCCTTGCTCTACCAACTGAGCTAACGCGGCACATCTTTTTCTTCAATTGTTATAGCCTCTCAGCCACATTTATTATTCTACTTGCTGAATCTTACAAGTCAAGAACTATTTATAAATTTCATGGCAAAAATATTTTTGTTCATTTTTTATACTATTATGAGAATTTCGTATATTACCCCCCAATTACTATCTTTTAAACAAAATATTGATTTCAAAAAGGCAGAAAAAAATCTTATTGAATATGAAAAAAACGATTTTATCAGCGGAATTTATTACACAGATTTATTGAATAAAGAACGTATCACTATGAGCGCATTTAAAATTAATAAATATCTTTCAGACAATAAACTACAGGATTATAATTCTCCACTTTTTGAGAGCAATCCTAATGACGCAGCGTTTAAATTAGCTGCAATAGCAAAAAAATTAACATTAAATCAAAAAGATACAATTATCCAAAACTCCACACCTGATATTTTTAAAGATATAAACAGTGACTCACTGGTTAAAGATTTAGACACATTATCTTTTTTAGTCAGAGATAACTTAAAAGAATTCTGTGAACCCAATACGTATATAAAACTTGGCAACAAACGTGTAAATATTGATTATATAGGCAAAGGTGAGAACAGTATTGTCATGAAACTTGATGACGGTACAAATCCGCCTGTAGTTATGAAAACTTATATACGCCCTGAAGATATTCATTCGCTTAGCCTGTGGGGAGAAATGGCTGCTTACCGGGAACTCAAAAATGCAAACATTAACAACATTCCGAAATTATACTTTGCAAATCCGATAAGTACAAAAGTCGAAGACAAAAGTAAAGAATACACTGAACCGTTTGATGTGGATGAACTAAAGGACTTTGACAATTACAAAGGCGGCTGGAGCATTGTTGAATATATAACAAAAGATACCCCTTTAAAAAACGGAGGGATATCTTTGCAAGATTGGTTAAATAATCACAATTTGTATCATCTGGATTTAAGTTGTGACAACTGCATCGGAAAATATGTTACCGATTTAGGCGGAATTACCGGTTAAATTACTGTGGTCCCAGATACAATGTAACGTTACGACCTTCAAGTTGAGGTTTCTTTTCTACAACAAGAGGTTCATTCTTCAAATCTTCAATAAAACGATTTGCTAGGTCAAATGCCAAATTTGAATGCTGCATTTCGCGACCTCTCATCATGATTACGACTTTTACTTTATTACCTTGAGCAATAAATTTCTGAATACTTTTAATTCTTACCAGATAATCATGAGTATCTATCTTGTAACGAATTTTAACTTCTTTAACGTCAACCGTATGCTGTTTTTTCTTAGCTTCTTTGGCACGTTTTTCCAATTCGTATTTATATTTGCCGTAGTTTAAAATTTTAGCAACAGGCGGTTCTTGGTTTGGACTGATTAAAACCAAATCCAAATCCGCGTCATACGCCATTTTTAAAGCTTTTGCCGTTTCTACGACGCCGTGATTTTCACCTTTTTCATCAATTAAGCGGACTTCTTTTGAACGAATACGTTCGTTCATAATTGCTTTATCTTTGTCCTTTTGTCTGTTATCGTTAGCTATTGTCGTGTCTCCTTTAATTTATAACAGGAATATCGTACCACAAGAATGCAAAATGCGCCAGTAGTCTGAAAAAAGTTTTTTGTAACGTTATGTTAAGTTGAAAATTTTAGGCTTAATAATTAGTCTGTATAAGCGTTTAGGGAAAATAGGGACAAACAATTGATTAAAGTTTTCAGATATACAGCCGATATATAATTTGTAAGACGGATAAAATAAACAGGAGTATTATTTATGATTACAAAAACCCCGGAACGCGAAGTTCAAGAAGAAATCAGTATGCAGGAAGTATCTGAAATCTCTATGGAAATTCCGATTCAGCAAATGTTTGATGAATTTATGGTATTTATATCAACAACTGATTTTGAATAGCGGGTTCTACAGTTTTACAAATTAAAAGAGTTGGTTTTATAACCAACTCTTTTTTGTTAATACGGAGTATAAAAATATTTAACTTTATTCTTCAATTCTTTTGTTGGCATAAAGTTTGATATAAAACGGAAGACTTTTCTTATAAATGATTTTTTAAAATATTTCAACAGATTTGAATTATTAAACTCAGGTTCCACACCTATAAAATGAGGATGTCGGAGTGGAAAAGCCACAGATTGAACATCAGTATCTTCTTGATTAGTGGTACAATGCGCAGAATTTTCGGCACCAAGACCAATATTTTTAATTAAATTTACACACGATTGAACACACAATCCGTTTTGACAAATAATATTATATGCAAACACATAAGCCCATGATGTGGCTTGAAGAGGTGAATAGTTATCGAATTCTTTCATTAATACAAACCTGTCCCAACGATCTGTAATGTAACGGGATATGGCATTTTCTTCTTTAAACAATTTATAATCATCCATTGTTATGTCAAAATATTTCCACGCTCTGCGCCATGTTGCCCACCCCCAACAATTAAACCATTTTGAAAAAATATAACTGTACTTATCATTGGTTACAGGTCCGTTATGCCCGCTGACTACCATAATTCTTGTATCATCTTTATATTTATTCAAGAGTTCTTCGCAATAAGGAAAAAACGACAAATCAGGATAGCAATCATCTTCCAGAATTATCCCCATTTCTTCGTGTTCAAAAAACCAGGTTATTGCTTCAGATACAGCTTTTTTACAACCTAAATTTTCTTCGCGTATAAGATATTTAACATCACACTCCCAATCTACGTTAATTACATCCAGAGTTTTTTGGATAAGTTCCCTATCCTTATCGTTTCTTGGACCATCGACTGCCACATATAAGCGTTTTGGTTTAGCTTTTCTTATTTGTGAAAAAACTTTTTCTACGACGTCCGCTCTGCACCAAACTAAAAATAAAACGGGAATATCACCGGAAAATTCTGTTAAAGAGGTTGCCCCCCCCCCGAAAACTGTTTCATATCTTCATTTTGCATTTTTATTCTCCAATAAATTAAGTACTTAAACTATAGATTATAATAATACTTTTTATAAATCAATATATGAACGAATTTTAATCTTTATTTTTCGAGGAAAAAGTTTAGAAATTATCATCAAAAGCTTTCTTTTAAACAATTTACGATAATACAATAAATAATCCGGATTATTATAAAAATTTTCTACACCTACAAAATGCGGATGTTTTAGCGGGAACTGCATTTGCACAGATTCGGGGTGCACGGTTGCCTCTAAGTCATGAACACTGAATTCTGCATTTGCACCTATATTGTTCACTAAATTTACACAAGGCAAAACATGTAATGAATTTTGGCATAAAAGATTATAAAGGAAAATCCAATCCCAAGAAAGATATTTATGAGTTTTTTCAAACTCATTCAACAACCGACGCCTTTCTACTCGATTAACCACAAATTTTTCAATAGCATTTTCTTTTTTAAACAAATCATAATCTGCCATGTTTATATCAAAATATTTCCACGCTCTGCGCCATGTTGCCCATCCCCAGCAAGAAAAAAGCTTTCCAAAATAATAGCTGTAATCTGACTTAACCTCATCGGCACAAAAGCCGCCTATTGTCATTATACGGGTATCATCTTTATATTTATTGAGCAAATCTTTGCAATAAGGAAAAAATGACAAATCAGGACAGCAATCATCTTCCAGAATTATCCCCATTTCTTCCTGTTCGAAAAACCAGGTTATTGCCTCCGTAACAGCTTTATTACAACCTAAATTCTTATCCCGTATCAGATATTTTACATCACAATCCCAATCTACATTTAAAGCTTTAAGAGTTTTCTCAATACGAACTTTATCATCAGCATTCCGCGGACCATCAACGGCGATATAAAGGCGTTCAGGCTTTATATCACGAATTTTCGAAAAAGTTTGAGCTGCCAAATCCGTGCGCACCCATACCATAAATAAAATCGGTGTATTAAAAGATTCGTGCTGAGAAAGATTACGCCGCGGGGGGGGGGGGGGGGGGGGGGGGGGGGGGGGGGGGGG
>CAOJDT010000106.1 GCA_948433295.1 uncultured bacterium | reverse complement strand
CATCTACACAAACCGTCACACCGACCGCCATTGTACCCCGCTCACCCCCCACCCACAACAACACCTCCACCTTCACCCACCCACCCAGGGGGCGGGCAAATAGTTTAGAGCCGTTATGACACAACTGTTTAAAGTAATCATAAGTTAATATTCTATACTGATTTGGCTTGTTACTATTATCAATTTGAACCTCAATTGCTTTAATTTCTTCTGACACATTGTTAATGTTTATGATAATATAAAACTTATATAGCAATTATGGAAGGTATAATTTTTATCATCTTAATATCAACATTCATTATAGTAATTCCTATAATTAGATTTGTATTGAGTTATAAGGTTTACAAGAATAGTAGTTACTATGAAACTACTCAAAACTCTTACTGGTCTGTTCATTGCGATAGTGGATTATATGGAGAATATAGTTTATACAGATATTTACAACTATTTGAAAGTATAGGATGTAAATTCTTGTTCAATTTATATGTGCCTAGAGATAACGATAAAACATCTGAAATAGATGTTATAATGTTTCACCGTAAAGGGTTGTTTGTTATTGAAAGTAAGAATTATAGTGGTTGGATATTCGGAAATGAGAGGAATAAACAATGGACTCAAACATTGCCTGTCGGATATGGAAAAAGCCATAAAGAACGTTTTTACAATCCAATAATGCAGAATGCAACACACATAAGAGCAATTAGAAAGTATATTGATGATACAATTCCTATTTATTCAGTTATAGCATTTTCTGATAATTGTACTCTTAAAGATGTTACCGTCAAGAGTAACGTCATTGTAACATATTATAGTCACCTGCAACGAGAGATTAAAGATAAGTTGTTTGAAATTAGCAACTATTCAATGACTCCAGAATTGATGAATGAAACATATCAGAAACTATTGAAGTTTGCTAATGTTGATGAATATACAAAGTTTCAGCATATTTCTGATATTAAATAAGTTTATACAATGACGGTTGCTTTCCTTTGTTTCCAATATGCTATGTTATGCGTAGTTTCTGTATCTGCCAGTTTTGATTAGTTGTTTGATATACCAATAGGCTTGTGTAGTGGTTAAATCCAAAGTTTTTTCCAAGAAATCACGATAAAACACCTGTTTTTTACGGATTGCTGAAATCACATCATCGGAAGATGTCCGCCTAATCTTGTTTTCAAATTCCCAAACACGTTCAATGTGGACTCCCGCAACCATTTTTAAGAGGTTTTCAAAATATTTTGAAAACCTCTTTTCTTTATGATAAATAATGAATATGATTTATAAAACACATTATTCTTCACCTATAGGAAAAATTATGCTTGCCTCTGACGGTGATAATTTAGTCGGTGCATGGATAGATGGGCAAAAATATTTTGCACAATCTTTGAAAGATGATTTGGTTGAAAATAATAACCTTGAAGTTTTTAAATTTACCACTGACTGGCTCAACAGATATTTTAATGCAAAATGTCCTCACTGTTCTGAACTCCCGCTTGCTCCAAAAGGGAATGAGTTCCGTCAGTTTGTGTGGCAAATTCTTTGTGATATTCCTTATGGAGAAGTCACAACTTATGGTGAAATTGCTAAAGAAGTTGCAAAACATTACGGAAAAACTAAAATGTCCGCGCAGGCTGTCGGAGGTGCAGTTGGGCATAATCCGATTTCAATTATAATTCCGTGTCATAGAGTTGTCGGTGCAAACGGTAATCTTACGGGTTATGCCGGTGGAATTAATTTGAAAATTAAACTGCTTGAACACGAAGACATTGATATATCACAATTTTTTGTTCCGACAAAAAGTTTTGCACCGTAATGTTTAGAACAGGCTTAATTGTTCGGAATTATCTTTTTCTTCGTATTTTTTATCGAATTTGCTTAAATTTAATAAATCCTCTCTGATTTTTGCCAGAAATGGAGATATGGGCAGTTTTCCGTAAGTTCCAAGCCAGAACCTTTTTTGTGCATGACTTAAGTATAATCTTTCTTTTGCACGTGTCATTCCAACATAAAGCAGTCTTCGTTCTTCTTCAATTTCTTCCGATTCTTTTGCGCGGTATAGTGGTAGGATTTCTTGCTCCAATCCTGCTATGAATACGCAGTTGAATTCAAGACCTTTTGAAGAGTGAAGCGTCATTAACGTAATTCTATCCGCTCTTTTATCAAGTGTATCGGCTTCTGTAAGAAGCGAAACTTCATGAATAAAAACGTTGGGGTCAGGATTATTTTTTGCAAGATTTAATAGGAATTTTAAAATATAATCTTCTATTTTATCTTCAAATTCCACTGAAAGTTTTTCAATCTGTTCATTGACAGGGGATGTTAAATCCAATTTTTTTAACAAATCTCTGATTGGTTTTTGTTCGCATAACAAATCGTTTGAAAGTTTGACAAACGGCATTCCGGTTCTTTTCAGTGCGTCAATAATCGGCGGAAGTTGTGAGGAGGTTCGGTAGAGGATAGCAAAATCCGAGAACGAGTAATTTGATTCATCACCATCAGTTCTTTGTGAATCAATAGAAAAGAACGAATGTCCTCCTATGAGCTTTTCGATTGTGCTTGCGATGAATTCTGCTTCGGCTTTGTCTGTAGGCGCAGTGTGAATGGTAATTCTTTCGTGCGGTTTGTTAAAGACGGATGTTATATTAAAGCAATTAATCATCTGATTTGACGCATCTACAATGTTATTTGTGGAACGGTAATTGTTTTTCAGATTAATTATTTGTGTAGCCGGATAATCTTCCTGAAAATTCTTGAAAAATTTCGAGTTTCCGCCTCTGAAACCGTAAATTGCCTGATTCGGATCGCCGATTACAAAAATATTCCCATCTTGTGAAACCAGATGCCGTATCAGTTTGTATTGATTTTCGTCTATATCCTGATATTCGTCGACCGAAACATACTTAAATAAATCAATGTAGGTTTTTAATATTTCAGGATGTTCGTCAAACAGTTTTACGGTTAGGTTAATCAAATCATCAAATCCGAGCGCATTTTCGAGAAGAGCTTCGTCTTTGCATAATTCTTTTTCCTGTTCGGACATTACCGTAAAGTTTTCGTCTAATCCTAAGGTTTGGTGATGTTTTTTTAGGATTGAAAAACAAAGCGAGTGGAAGGTGTGGATATTTATAGGTTTAACTATATCACCGAGAAGTTTTGACAGGCGTTCACGCATTTCTTGCGCTGCTCGACGTGTGAAAGTTATTGCAAGAATATTTTCGGGTAAAATATTTTTTTCCTTAATAAGGTATTCGATACGTTTGGTTAAAACAGTAGTCTTGCCTGAGCCCGGTCCTGCCGTAATGAGAAGTTGATTGCATTCGTTTATAACGGCGTTTTGCTGATATTCATCAAGACCTTTTTTTATAGGAGTTTCAATTTCTTCCGATTTTTTTGCCAAAGAAGATTTTGCCACAGGCAATATTGGTTGTGTTGCTTGTTTTGTTTTCGGAATATCTATGTTAAGTTTGAGGTTTATAAAATTTTTTTTTACCAGTTCGTTTTCTTCAAACAATCTTATAACCCCGTATTCTCCGTCGTAACCCGCGTGTTTTATAACCTGACCCTGTCTAAGTCGAGAAATACCTTCACCTAAAAGTGTAGAAGCTTTTGAAATTTCATCAATAGGAATATCTTGAAGTATTGAAAGTTCAGAACCGAACGTGTGGATTAATCGTTCGTATTCGCAGACTACGGATTTGCTTGAAACTCCGACCTGCTTGATTTCTGATATAATTTCCTGTAACGGAACAAGGCTGTATGTTTTGCCTGCTGTAGGCGGAGGTGTTACAATCCCATGACGGTCAGAGAGTTCGTTTACTCTGTATAGAACACCGATAGTCATAGGTTTTCCGCAAACAGGACAGATTCCGTTGTGTTTTTTTGTTTCTTCCGGAGTCATGCATACGTTGCATTTTCTGTGACCGTCTTCGTGATATTTACCCTCTTCAGGGAAGAATTCAACAGTACCTTCATATCCGTCGCCTGTCTTGAGGGCATTCATTATAGAATAATAATCGGGTTCTTTGTTGAAAACAGTTGCTTCTCTTGCGAGTTTTGACGGAGAGTGGGCATCGGAATTCGATACAAGTCTGAATTTATCGAGTTTTGATACGTGCCAGTTCATTTCCGGATCTGAGGAAAGTCCTGTTTCGACCGCAAAAATATGTTCCGATAAATCTCCGTAGCAATCTTCAATAGAATCAAATCCTGATTTAGAACCCAGTACAGAAAACCAGGGGGTCCAAATGTGTGCGGGGATTATGTATGAATTTTCTCCTGATTCCAATACCGTTTCCAAAAGGTTTCTTGAATCAAGACCCAGAATCGGACGCCCGTCAGAATTGATATTTCCAATGGCTCCGAGTTTTTGGCGGAAAGTTTCTGCCGCCTCTAAATTTGGTACAAATACAACGTGATGGACTTTTCTTGTCTTATCCCATTTTTTGTAAATGGTAGAAATTTCAACTGAGAGTATAAATTTAACAGAAGCACCTATCTCTTTTTCTATTTCGGGTTTGAGGCGAAAAGTTCCGTCATCTGCGGGAACAAGTTTTTCTTTTATTTCCGCAAACCAGGCAGGATGTGTGAAATCTCCCGTTGAAATAAGACTCAGCCCCTTTTTCTTTGCCCAAATAGCAAGTTCTTCAAGGTTACAGCTTTTGCTTGTTGCTCTTGAATACTTGGAATGAATATGTAAATCTGTATAATATAGCATTTTGACCTCTTTTAATGTAAATAATTATAATATAAAATTAAAATATTTACATTTTGTGAAAAATCATATATACTGAAAATTATATTCCACTGAATGAGTAACCGTTAAATAAAAAAGAATGGAGGAAGTTATGGAAACGCTTGATATGACTGTATTTGCGGGGGGGGGGCAGCCGTTATCTAAGGCAATTGCAGCCAATCCTCTGTTA
>CAOJDT010000105.1 GCA_948433295.1 uncultured bacterium | reverse complement strand
TTTTTGAAATTGAAAAACGCAAACGAGAATGAACAATTATGTCATCCTGAACTTGGTTCAGGATCTCTTAAAGAAACGGAGATTCTGAACATTAACAAATCATGTAAAACGGAACAGTCCACGTTTCAGAATGACAATGCAAAAGCCGCCTTTACCCTCGCAGAAGTATTAATTACCCTAGGCATAATCGGAATAGTCGCGGCAATGACTATGCCGACGCTGATTCAAAAACATCAGAAACAAACCACAACAGCAAAAGTCAAAAAATTCTATACAACTATGTCACAAGCAACTAATCTAGCTGTTGCTGAGCACGGTCCGATGTCAAACTGGGACGGTTTTACAAGTAGGAATAATGGTCCAGAAATGCAACACTGGTTTGACAAATACCTTAAACCTTATCTAAATATAGTTGATGAATATATAGAAACAATTGAAGGAAGTGGAGACAAGTATTTAGTAGTACATCTTGCAGACGGAGGAATTGCAACGTTTTCAAATTATGCTGCAAATACACCTGATATTGATGAAGAAACAGGTAAGGATAAAAACAATTCCATAGAGAACTTTAACGGACTTATTCACGTAGCTTATCTTACAAACCCAAATGGTATAGATATAAAAAATCGTAAAGAATGTGTTAACACATTCAAATTTCTATTTTACAGTTCATTAAAAAAACAATACTTCTTCCAACCTTATACATATAATGCAAACACTCCTGAGAAATATAATCGTGAATTTTTCATAAAAAAAATAAAAGAAGGAAACCCGCAATATTGTTCAGCATTAATGATGAGTGACGGCTGGGAGATAAAAGAGGACTATCCATGGTAAAATTGTTTGTGTTAGAATTTAAACACAATGAATTCAAACGTTAAACATTATGTAAAAGAACTTTTGAACATTGCCCTGCCGATTATTATGGGAAACCTTGGTTTCATCCTTATCGGTGCGGGCGATGTTTTAATTGCAGGAAGACATTCTACGGATACTCTGGCATCAATAAGTATTGCCACGGCTATCACAAACTGTATAATGACTTTCGGTATAGGACTTATTGCAAGCGTTTCACCTATTCTGTCAAATATCAGAGGTGAAAGAAAATCCGCTAAGAAATATTTCTTTCCTACTATAAGATTTTCTATGATTCTTGCGATTATCGTTATGATTTTCACGCTTGGATTTATACCTGTAATTGATTATATGCACTTTGAAGAAAAACTTGTTCCCGATATAAAAATGTATATGTTTATAACCGCATTTTCTACCTTCGGTGCATATTTGCACGCCGCGCTAAAAGAATATTTACAGGCATTCGAAATCGTGTTTTTTCCGAATTTAATCACGGTTATATGCGTATTTTTAAACGTTATTTTAAACCTGATTTTTGTATTCGGATTTGGTCCGATTCCGTCACTCGGGGCAGTAGGTTTGGCTATTGCAAGTTTTACCGTAAGATATTTTATGGGCTTTGCACTTTTGTTCTATTGCTTAGGACTTATCAAATGCAGAAATTACCATGACAAAAGTTATTACAAAAACCTCTTAACCGTAGGGTTACCTATATCACTTGCGATAATGGTTGAGTTTATTGCGTTTAACAGTGTCGCGATATTTATGGGAAGAGTTTCGGGAATCTATGCCGCCGCACAGAACCTCGTTTGCACATTAACAACAGTTTCTTTTATGGTTCCGCTTGCTATTTCAAATGCGATTGCGGTAAAAGTCGGATTTTCTAACGGGGCACGCAATTTCAAAGATTTGAAGGCTTATGCTACAATCGGAACATTAATGTGTGTAGGCTTTATGATGTGTAGTGCGGTTGTGTTCTGTACTTACCCTCAGGTTCTTGTCGGACTTTTTACAAAAGATTATAATCTCGTAAGAATTTGCGTACCGGTTTTATATATCCTGTCATTCTTCCAAATATTCGATGGGCTTCAAGTCGCGCTGTCAGGAATTTATAAGGGCATAAAGAAAACAAAAATCGTTTTGGTAGCAAATTTTGTAGGATACTGGCTAATAGCAATTCCGTTCGGGTATCATCTTGCGTTTGACAGAGGTTATAATATCATTGGATTCTGGTACGGACTGGCTTTTGCGGCAATTATTCTTTGTACACTTATGCTTATTATGCTTATCAGATATTTTAAAAAGTTTAAAACAGAATATGTAAATAATTAAAAAGATAGATTTTTTTATGAATTTATGTTACAATTGCCCTATATGGAGGAAAACAACATGCAAGTAGAACAAAGAACATTTATTGCCGTTAAACCTGACGGTGTAAAAAGAGGATTAGTCGGAGAAATTATAAAACGTTTTGAGACCAAAGGTTTTAAATTAATCGGCTTGAAAATGCTTAATGTTACGCAAGAACTTGCCGAACAACATTATGGTGAACATAAAGGAAAGCCATTCTATAACCGATTGATTGAATATATTCAAAGCGGTCCGATTGTGGCAATGGTTTGGAAAGGTTATGACGTAATCCACAGTGCAAGACAGATGATGGGTTCGACAAAACCTTTGGAAGCTCAGGTCGGTACAATCAGAGCCGATTTTGCGCTTGTAAAAGAATATAACGTTGTTCACGGATCCGATTCGGTTGAAAGCGCCGAAAGAGAAATTAACATCTACTTTAAACCTGAAGAGCTTTGCGATGATTACGAAAACATGGCAGAAAAGGTTATTGAAAGATTGGACGACTAAATTACAAAAGGCTCGCCTAAAACCATGCGAGCCTTTTTAAACAAACAGGCTTGGAAGAAAAATGATTAGTGATAACGCAAAAGAATATTTTAATTACGAACTGGTACATACCTGCAAACAAACAGGAGCGCGGGCCGGTGTATTTACGACCCCTCACGGAGTAATCCACACGCCAATATTTATGCCTGTAGGTACAAATTCTGCGGTAAAAACCCTCACGTCTGATCAGATTATGGATACGGGCGCACAAATTATGCTTTCAAATTCTTACCATCTTTATTTGAGAGCAGGGACAAAACTGATAAAACAGTTCGGCGGAATTCACGAATGGATGAACTGGCATAAGCCTGTACTTACTGATTCAGGTGGATTTCAAGTTTTTTCACTTGCCCATTTGAGAAAAATTACCGAAGACGGAGTTGAATTCCGTGACCCTAAAGACGGTAAAAAACATTTTATTTCGCCTGAAGTTTCTATGGAAATTCAACAGGATATAGGTGCGGATATAATAATGGCATTTGATGAATGTGCGCCTTATCCTTGCGATTACGACACGGCAAAGGCGGCTATGGAAAGAACCCACCGCTGGCTCGAAAGATGTTTTAAAGCCAAAACGAATCCGCGTCAGGCGCTTTTTCCAATTGTTCAGGGCGCATTCTTTGATGATTTGAGAAAAGAAAGTGCACGTGTAATCTCAACTTATGACGCTGTTGGCTATGCAATTGGCGGAGTTTCTGTCGGCGAACCCGCTGACATCAAAAATTACTTTACGGCACTGACCGCACCACTTCTTCCTGAAAATAAACCTCGATATCTTATGGGAGTAGGAACTCCAGAGGATTTACTGGACGGAATTAAACACGGAATTGATATGTTTGACTGTGTTCTTCCTACGCGTAACGCTCGCCATGGCTCATTCTTCACCTGGGAAGGTAAAAAGAATATTAAAAATAAACAATTCTACGACGATTCTAAGCCGCTTGTAGAAGGTTGCGACTGTTATGCCTGCCGTAACCATTCACGTGCGTATATAAGACATCTGTGGCGCTGTCAGGAAGCAACGGCTGCGACTTTACTTTCAATCCACAATATCAAATTTCTTGTAGACTTCTCGCAAAAATGCCGTCAAGCAATACTTGACGACAGATTTGGAGATTTTTATAACGAGCATTACAGTAAACTGTTTTAATCTACTTGCATTTTGTTTTGGTATTCCAGTCTAAATCATTGCAATGAAGATAATCCATATTACCGTTGTATACGACCCAGGCTGCACAGCCTCTACCCTGAGCTCGTCCAAATCCTGCTTTATCAGATTTGTCACAAATTTGTTTAAAAGGTCTGTTTGTATCATTTTGTCCTCCTGCAGGAACTATTCCTTTAGGAGTTATATAAAAGTAAAAGTGACTTACTCCCTCCTGAACGACACGTTCGGGAAGATATATAGCTACTTCGCCTTTGATTACGGGTTCTTTAGGAGCCATCCAACCCATAACAAGACTAACACCGTCTACCAGTGATATTGTAACCTTTTCTGCATTAGTGCTACTTTTTACCTCAATACCACTTAATGAAATATAGTTTTCATACTCAAACTTACTCGATGTTGTGTGCATATATTTTGCCAGCCTGTCGAGAACAAGCTTTTGTCCGCTTGTATCCAGAACATTATTACCATCATCATCTGTTTCTACATAAGTTTGAGTAAAATTCCATGTATTGATATCTCCATATTCGGTCACTGCCATTTGATAGGCTTGCGAAAGTATTGAGTAGGCTTTTTTAACCTGTGTTACACGCTGTTTTTCTTTGTATTTTGCAACAAGCGTCGGCAAAGTCATCGCTGCAACAATACCGATTATGCCTAGGGTGATTAGAACCTCGGCAAGAGTAAAGGCGGCTTTTGCATTGTCATTCTGAAACGTGGACTGTTCCGTTTTACATGATTTGTTAATGTTCAGAATCTCCGTTTCTTTAAGAGATCCTGAATCAAGTTCAGGATGACATAATTGTTCATTCTCGTTTGCGTTTTTCAATTTCAAAAAGACATTTGTCTTTAAAAACGCCTTTAAATTTTTAATTACAAGCGGAAAAAGCTTAGAACTAGTCAGCCCCCCCCCCCGAGAATACAGTCATATCAATAGTTTTCATAAGTTCCTCCATTCTTTTTCTGATATTTTTAAGTATAACATATTTTTCAAAACTTTTC
>CAOJDT010000104.1 GCA_948433295.1 uncultured bacterium | reverse complement strand
TTTTGGGTTTAGGATATTGTACTGATATTTATAAATTTTTTAATAAACGGATTTTCCAATTACTATCCGTAACGGTTGATTAGTTTTTTGAATTCAGTTAATTCCTTACCGTTTTCGTCATCTGTAAGTTGTGCATTTACTATATAATTTTCGTCCCGGTTTCCGGAAGAATTTTGGATTAATACTGCACTTGCGTTTTTAATTCCTGTAAAAGATACGTTCATATTTCTCCTTTTTGTTGTTTAAAAAGACGGACAAAAAATTTTTTGTTATTTTGTAAAGATTTTTGTTTCTGGTACAATTTATTTACTAAAAGGAGAAAATTATGGTTGAAATAAGACAGGAATTTATTGAACAGGCTAAACATTTAACACGTAACGCGGAAGTATTACCGGGCGGAATAGAAGAACTTGCCGTAAAATTACAGCATTCTCACGATACAAAAACGCCTTTGAGAGTAAAACTGGGTATGGATCCTACAAGACCGGATTTGCACCTCGGGCATACCGTTGTTATGAGAAAATTGAGAGAATTTCAATCTCTGGGTCATAAAATTGTTCTTATTGTCGGTGGTGCAACTGCTATGGTAGGAGACCCTTCGGGTAAATCCGAAACCCGTCCGGCATTGACTAAAGAACAGGTTGAAGAAAATGCCAAGTCTTATTTCGAGCAAATGTCGAAGGTTCTTGATGTTTCTGATGCGGAAGTTACGAATAACGCTGACTGGCTTCATAAAATGAGTTTTACGGATTTGTTGAAACTTTCCGCACAGGTTACTGTTGCGCAAATGATGACACGCGACGATTTTGCAAAACGTTATGCGGATGGCAGACCTATTTCTATCCACGAATTTTTCTACCCTCTTATGCAGGCTTACGATTCTGTTGAAATTGATTCGGATATCGAACTCGGAGGTACGGACCAACGATTCAATACTCTTCTCGGTCGTGATATTCAGGCGGCTTACGGTAAAAAATATCCTCAGCTTGTTATGCTTTTACCGCTTCTTGAAGGTACTGACGGCGTTGTTAAAATGTCTAAAACTTATCCCGAACATTGTATTTCGCTCACTGATAGCGAAGTTGATATGTTCGGTAAGTTGATGAGTATTCCTGATAATATGATTTCAAGATATTTCAGCCTTTTGACAGATGCTACAAAAGAAGAACTTGAAACTATTGACAGACAAATTGCCGACGGCTCGGTTAACCCTCGTGACATCAAAATCAAACTGGCTTATACGATTACTGAGGAATACCACGGGGAAGACGGAGCAAAACGCGGTCAGGACGCCTTTATTAATGTTTGTTCCAACAAAGGAATTCCTGATGATATTGAAGAAGTTTCAGGCATGAACGGCAAAGGTATTCTTGATATCCTGACAGAACTTAAATTCACTGCAAGTAAAGGGGAAGCTAAACGTTTGATTCAGGGCGGCGGTGTGAAAATTGACGGAGAAAAAATTACCGATATGGCTTATACTCTTAATCTCTCGGACGCAGTAGTATTACAGGCAGGTAAAAGAAAATTCGCTAAACTGGTAAAATAAATGTTAAAAGTTCTAAAACGCGGTATAACCAAAGTAAAAGAAGACATACAGGTGATTTACGATAAAGACCCTGCAGCAGGAAATATCTTAGAGGTAATTCTATGTTATCCGGGGCTTCATGCGTTGATTGCCTATCGTCTTGCGCATAGAATTTATAAATGGCATATCCCGCTTTTACCAAGAATAATTTCATACATAACTCGAATTATAACTGGTATAGAAATTCACCCTGCTGCAAAAATTGGCAGACGATTCTTCATCGACCATGGCGAAGGTGTTGTAATCGGTGCCACAACGATTATAGGTGACGATGTTTTGATTTATCAGCAGGTTACACTTGGCGGTACAGGCAAAGAACACGGAAAACGCCATCCGACCCTTGGTAACGGTGTAATCGTAGGTGCAGGCGCGAAAGTTCTCGGGAATATAACACTTGGAGACCATGTGAGAGTGGGTGCAGGTTCCGTGGTTATGGAAGATGCTCCTGAATATTCTACGGTTGTAGGCGTTCCGGGAAGAATCGTTCAGCGTAAATTTAAAGATGAAAACGGGGTTCTTATGCATAACCGAATTCCAGACCCGATTAAATGTGAATTGAATCGTCTTAAATACGAGGTTCAAGAGTTGAAAGATGAACTCGCTAACTTGAAAAAGATTTAAAATAAAATTGAATTATGGAACAGTCCACTTCTCTTCTTTTTATGATAAAATTATCATATCGCCTGTGTCGTGTATATGTGAATGCGGCGGCGATTGACTGAAAGAGAGGAAATTTTTTATGAAAGCTGTTGTATTCGATGAAGAATTGAAGTTAGTAAAAGATTATGAAAAACCTGTTCCTAAAAAAGGCGAAGCGCTTGTAAGAGTTACGCTGGCAGGTATTTGTAATACAGATTTTGAAATAACAAAAGGTTATATGGGCTACAAAGGTATTCTCGGACACGAAGCCGTTGGCGTTGTGGAAGAAATTAACGATGAAGACCAATCTTTACTGGGCAAACGTGTTGTGTCAGAAATCAGTTACGGCTGCAAAGACCCTGAATGCCCCTGGTGTGCAGAAAAAATGTACAGACATTGCCCTAATCGCCACACTTTAGGTATATGGCATAAGGACGGGGTTTTTGCGGAATACTTTACAATGCCGTTGGAAGTTCTTTTTGAAGTTCCCGAAAATGTAACCGATGAACAGGTCGTTTTTGTCGAACCTCTTGCTGCGGCTTGTGAAATTACAGAACAGCTTCATATCAAGCCTTTTGAAAAAGTTGTTGTACTCGGTGACGGCAAACTCGGGCTTATCACGGCATTAACACTTAACGCACAGAATTTTGACGTTACTCTTGTCGGTAAACACCAAAATAAACTCGATATTGCAAAAGCTCAAGGCGTTAAAACTGCACTTTTAAATGATTTTGCTATTGAGAAAAAATACGATGTGGTAGTTGAAGCAACAGGTTCGGTTTCCGGATTTGAAACTTCTTTAGCGCTTACAAGACCGCGTGGAGTTCTGGTTCTTAAAAGTACGGTTGCTACAGGTAAAGAACTTAATCTTGCACCTATCGTAATTGATGAAATTACGGTTCTCGGTTCACGTTGCGGTCAATTTGGAGCAGCTTTGAGACTTCTTGAAAATAACAAAATAGATTTTTCACCGTTGATTTCTGCGGTTTATGACGCTGATGACGCGATTGAAGCGTTTGAGAAGAACAAAGAAAAAGATGTTTTGAAAGTATTATTAAAATTTTAATTGTAGAGCCGCCTGTTACGGGCGGCTTTTTTAATTATTTGCGTAAATCTTTTGTTTAAACTATTATATTAGCATGGCTGTAAGAAGAAAAATTGCGAAAAAAATAAGTAGAATTTCACTTTTGGATAAATATATCCTGAAGCAAATTTTTGAAATGTTTTTGATGGGTGTTTGCGTGTTTACGTCTATTATTTTTGCGTCAGACACATTTATTACGCTCATCAAACAGATTTCTTTATTCGGAATTCCGTTTAAAGTTGCGCTTATGATGATTGTTTTGAATTTGCCGCAAGTTATTGTAATGACAATTCCGATGGGGGTTCTTCTTGCGACTGTTATGACATTGAACGGATTGAGTCTGAAATCTGAAATTACGGTTATGAGAGCATGCGGTATTGGTCTTAACAGAATCGCAAAACCGATTTTTATTTTTGCAATTGTAATGTCAGTTTTCAGCTTTATCATTAACGAAAGCGTTGTTCCGGTGATGATGAAGCAGTCAAAAGACCTTGCGTTGTGGTCGTTGGGGCAGAAAAATATTCCTGACGGTAAAGAAAATTTTGTATTTAAGGAACTCAATGACGACGGCGTCTTAAAACGCCTTTTCTATGTCGGTTATTGTGAGGATAAAACGCTTTATAATAGTACTGTACTCGATACTTCAAAAGAAGATACAATTCAGGTTTTGCAAGCCCGTGAAGGTAAAACAACACCTGCAGGATGGGACTTCCAAAAAGGTGCTGTTTATACCGTAGGACAAGAAGGTAAGGTTTTGAATACTACTTTGTTTGATTCTTCAAATGTCAAATTCGGTTTGGATATGACTAAAGAGTTGAATAAGAACGTTGCAAAAGAGATGAATTTTTCTAATCTCATTAAATACATTTCTAAAAACTTGAATAATCTTTCGCAGGAAGAGCGAAATGTAATTGTAATAGAACTTTATGACAAGCTTGCATTGCCGTTGACAACAATTGCGCTGGTTCTTATCGGAGTGCCACTGGCGATTACACCGCCGAGAGTTCGGTATAACCGCGGATTCCTGTTCAGTATCCTTATTATATTTACATATTATTTGATTAGAGCACTGTCAATTTCTTTTGGGGAAGCGGGTACATTGATTCCGTTCCTTGCTGCATGGATGCCTAATATCGTTCTTACTGTTATCGGAGTGATGTTGTATTACAAGAAAGTTTATACGATTGATTAATCGAATATAGTTCCCTGACTTGCGTTAGAACCCGGCAGGCAGACTCCGAACTGGCAATTTGAATTATAACCCTGATTTTCGTTAGTCTGGTCTACTCGCGGGGTATCTGTGTTCAAAAGCATATCTTCATAAGGGGTTACATAGCGCGGGGCAAACGCGTCGGGTTTTTGAAGATTTTGAATATTGTTTGGTAAATATTTATCCTGTAATGTCGTAGGGTTTAGCGCAGAACTTGCGGTGCAGGCTCCTCCCGTAATGCTGCATACCGCAAATACAGGCATCGTAAACGCGGTTATGCCTAATAAAATTAAAATCTTTTTCATAGTTTCAGCCTTTCTTTTTTACATATACAGAATAAACGACGGTCGGACTATTTTCATTAGTACAACAGATAATCTTTTTAATATTGAAATTTGAAGAAAAATAGTTTATAATAATAAATAATATAATTTTAT
>CAOJDT010000103.1 GCA_948433295.1 uncultured bacterium | reverse complement strand
CGCCCGTCGGTGTTGTGTCGCCCGTCGGTGTTGTGTCGCCCGTCGGTGTTGTGTCGCCCGTCGGTGTTGTCGGATTTGTATTATCGGTAGGGTCGGTAGGTGTAGTAGGTTCTGTATTTCCAGTTGGTTCTGTCGGAACTGTAGGTTCGGGGACGATTATATGATCATCTCCTTCATCTTTATATCCCGGAACTTTACCATCCTGAACGCTACCTCCATAATAATAATTTCTGTCGTGTTCGTCTTTACCTATACCCGTAACGTCATTTGGTCTTACTGCATTTACACGAATTTCGGTCTCGGTATCTGTCATAGAAGTTCGATTGTCGTGTTCCCAATATGAATTTCCGTTTTCGTCACGTTCTTTCCCCATATGGAAATGATAACCTCCTGCCATAACATCATCTCCGGTCAGCGTAATTTTTGTATCCTTATCGGTATTCATATCTTTGATTACCAGTTTCGAATCTGCATAACCGTCATAACCGTCAAGGTCTGTATGATTTACTCGGGTTCTGTCATTTATATCGAGAACTTTGACATTTATACTTTCCGGAATAACATCATCTGCAATCCCGATACCCTTAATAAACATTTCGGTTCCGCGCGTAATCACATTTATATTTTCTTTTGCCGTAATATTTTCTATATAAGTATTACCCGAAAATTCGGCATTAATCGAACCGTTTTTCGCAAGAAGATTACAAACGTGTGTATCGTATAAATCGTTCAAACCTTTAATATTAATACTTCCGTTTTCGGATTCCATATCCACACCGTAAGTTCCGTCTGCGGCAGAGTTAGTTAAGGTATCCATATCAATATTGTTTACATAACTCTTTGTAGCATCAAAAGTAACTCTGTTGTCAGCTTCACCGATATTACCCTTTGATTTTATGGAAATCCCGTAACCTTGAACATTTGCTCGAGTTGCCTCAATTGCCGCATTCAGAATACTTTTGTCAGAATAAAGGATTAAGCGTCCCGCAGCGTCAATGTAATTCAATTTCATATCGGAATCTATTGCCGCAAGATTAATTGCCAAATCGTTTGATTTTGCAAACTTTGAAGTTACAGCAGTATAAGTGCCGTCAATATTTGCATTAATTGAACGTGTAAAATCACGGTTACCTGTTCCCGTACAGATACCACCATCGCAAGGGTCGGCATTTTTACCAATTGAACCGTCAACTGCGTTAATCACAAGGTTTCCGCCATTTTTCGTCGAAAGAAGCGTTTTCGCTACTCCATAATTCAAAAGACTTCCTTCCACCAGATTAATATTAATATCCCCGTCAGAAGTTACGTAAAAATCATTTGAAGTATTGTCTCCGATTTCAATATTTGAACGTTCCGAACGAAGATTCACGCCGTGACCTTTTAAAAGACCTTTGATATTAATTCCGCCCCTGCCGACATTTGTAATATTCAGAGCGTGAGAATCGTTTGTAATTCTTCCCGAACTTTCAATATTAACAGCACCTTCAGTATTCTGAACAACGGTTTCGCCGCCTTGCGAGAAAAGTTTACCGAAAACTCTGATTCCCGCAGAACCAGCATTCTTAATTCGAACAACACCGACATTTTTTAATTCTGCAAGTTTACCGAGAATAATTCCGCCAGCGGTATTATTTTCGAGATACATTGTTCCGCCTGCATTTTTGACATTACCGTTGATATTAATTCCCTGTTCTGATTTTACAATCAGATTACCGTTTGAATTTTCAATTTTACCGTCGACAGTAACTCCGCCTGAGCCGACGCTTTCGATTTGAGTATTCCCCTTACCGAAATTTTTCATTGTAGCGCCTTCTGAAAACGTAACTCCATCATTACCGTTACCGTGAGAAACGATTTTTATAGACCCGTCAACATTTTGAAAGGCATTTGCAGACATTGCATCGGTTTTTACAAGCGCACTGAATAAAGCATCTGCCTGTGCATAAGAATTGATAGCCTGAGAATCTTTTACACCAGCCATCATCATCGCACCCTGATTTATCGCAACATCTTTTGCAGCAAGATTAATTGCATCACGGGCAACGATTTTACCGTCAATTCTTATTATTCCGTTACCTTTCAACGCCATAGCCGCTTCATAAGCAGGAGTTCCCGGAGTTGAAAGTATTGGAGCGTATTTTTGCATATCTTTAGTAAAAGTTGAATATGTGCAAGGAGCAGGTGTCAATACAGATAACGAACCGACGTTCAAAACCCCGCTCGCACCTACAACCATTCCGTTAGGGGAAACAAATACTGCATGACCGTTATAAAAATTACCGTCTCGCATTGTATTCAAAATACCGTTAATATTAATAGTATTATCGACAAAGTTTACGAACTTTGAAACATTTTCTGCACCGTATTTAAAAATAAGGTTTGCGATATCTCCCTCAGACAAATTGAAATTTTGATAATGCCTGAAACCTATTCCGTTTATTGCATCTTCGGGGCGAATATTAATAACGCCTCCTGCGCCTTCAAATCCCGAAATATTACTTCCGTATGCGGTTACTCTGGTTGTTATCAGTGATAAAGATAATAATGCGACTACAATTCGTGCCTTTTTTGAGGAAGGGTAAATATCTGACATTTGACTGTCCTTTCGTATATAAATATGTAAAACTCTCTTAATAAAATAATCTTAAATGGGGTTAGTATATCTATTATATATAGATTACTAACCCATGCCAAAAATTTAACAAAAGTTAACACTACTCGGATTTTTTAAATAAATTATTGTTTATCGCAAAATAACAAATATAGAATACAAATAAAAGAATAATCATTTTAATCACAGGCATAATTCCTGTAATATCAGTGAATAAATAATAAATAAACCACATCGGCAAGAATGACAAAAGCATACCTGCAAGGATTCTCAACGGAGTCATCAAGCCCAGTTGCGGCAACACAATTACAACACTTAAAAAGTAATATAAGAAGTTCGCACCAAGAGTAGCCATACCTACACCTTCAAGTCCGACTTTAGGAATAAGAACAATATTCAATGCAATACCTACAAGACCTGAGACAAGTTTTATCACAAAATCAATATAGGTTTTATTTGCGAGGTGATATTGCAGAGTCGTGTAATCGGTCAATCCCATAAAGAAAGTACCAAAGGCAAAATAAGGGATTAAGCGATAGGCTTCTTGAAATTTCGGACTGGCAAGAAGCGCGACAAAATCCTGACTGTACAAAGTCATTACAGAAACAACAGGCAGCGAAATCAGAATATAATATCCCGTAAATCTGGATATTATCGGACGGACATCAATTTTAGCCTCATACATTCTGATAATACGCGGAATAGCCGCAACCGTGATTATTGAAAATATCGTCATCAAAAGCGGAAGAGTAACGCCATAGGCAACCCCGACATACCCTACATCGGTAAACCCGCTTATGTTATTCATAATAAATTTGTTACTCTGATTGATAATCCACGCACTCAAAGAAGTTGCTGCAATCGGGATTCCGTATGCAAATATAGGAAGCAAGACTTTCCATTGCAACTTAGGCAGCCTGAAATACGCAAGAATATTACTCTGATAAATCAAAAGAATATCAATGAGCGAAATCGAAATTCCCATACCGAGAAGTAACGCAATTGCGCCCATATGAAAAACTTTTATAAAAAATACCGATAAACCGATAGTTAAAATCTGGTTCAAAATCGTAGAAAACGTAAACGCTACAGACTTAAGCTGTGCACGCAAAAGCTGGAACATCAATGCTCTTATCGCAACAGGAATTATCAGGCACAAAATAGCCAGAAAATACATTGGCTGAATTTTGAAGAATGAATAAAAATGTTCTCTAAAAACAAATGCAATAATGAACATCGTAAAGATATTCATACACAAAATACTCACAAGGATTGAAAGATAACGTGGCAAATCCTGCGCAAGCTGGTGCTGTCTGAAAAATCTTAAACCTGAAAGTCCGACCCAGTCCGAAAACAATATACAAAGGAATGACAATAACGCAATAGAAAGCGAATACAATCCGTACTGTTCCGGCGGTAAAAGGCTTGTATAGACAGGAACGATAATAGCGTTACCAAGCATGCCGCAAATCTTTGAGGGCGAATACTTTAGCATATCCCGAAAGATTGCTTTTAACTGTATTTTTTCTTCTTCCTTGTTTTCTACAAATTCCATGACTCACCTTTTTTATTAATTCTACAATAAATTCCAAGATAAGTCACAGATGTTAAGAAAAATAATCGCTATTTGCGAGCGGCATTCAATAATATATCCTCTGAATGTCTTCCGCCTTCTTCCTGAAGTTCACAGCCTCCAACTTCAAGAAATACTGCATGATTTCGTTCTTTCCAGCCAAAAGCAAAAACATCGTGCCCCCATTTATTCGGGCCTTTTTTACCGTTAACATCAACTGCCAAAACGCTTCCCCACCCCGGAAGTTTATCATAAAGAAACATTATAGCTCCATCATTAAAGACATAGGCATAATTTTTGTTTAGAATATTTGATTGCGTAAACCCAGAACAGCCTATTATCGTAGAAGTACCCTCGTATCGTTTTATTGTATCAACACCTTGATACTTAGGGATACATCCTTTACTGTAAGCATTACCTTCACAGATTTTTAAAACTTTCATCTGTTCTGACAACTCTTTATAGAACTGAACACATTCTGCAACCTGAGAGAGATCTGAGCCGCCGTTAGAATTATTTTGAGTATAATAACATTGCGGAATTTCCCCGTTATTAGCTTTAATCATAGTTAAAGCATTATAAAAATTTGAATAAACACGCTTAAATTGTGAATCTATGGCTTTTGCCTGCCATTTTGCGACTAAAGCCGGCATTGTCATCGCAGCAACAATTCCGATTATGCCAAGGGTGATGAGAACCTCTGCCAAGGTAAAAGCGTACATTCGGGTCAACTTCCCAAAAACAATTTTCTCCAAAAACGATTCTAAAATTCTCGTGCTAGTTCTATTTTTCGTGCTAAGTGA
>CAOJDT010000102.1 GCA_948433295.1 uncultured bacterium | reverse complement strand
CCGCCAACATCGCCGAGAGTGTCGGTTCTCTTTTCGGGAGCAACAAGGTCAAGACGCTGGAGAGGGAGAACACCGCCCTGCATAGGGAGGTAGCCACACACGAGGAAACCATCGAAGCACTGCAAGCCGAGATACAGACCATACGGGCAGACCACAACCGTCAAGTGCTGGAAATGCAGCAACGGCACATGACGGAAATACAGATGAAAGAAGCCGAACACAAGAGAGAGGTATCAAGGCTTACACGCCTTGTGGAGAAGCTCTGCGCATGGTTTCCGTTGGCGAAAGAAGTCCTGCGGGTTGAGAAGTTATGCGCCATCGTGGGCTTTTCCACGGAACAGACCCGTACACTGATAGCCGGCAGGGAAGTAACGCACGATGGCACGCTCTATTCCGAAGAACACGGGCGAAGTTTCACGGCAAGAAACGTCACTGCAAAAATAAGGCAGGAATCCGTATCGAAACGACTTGTGCTGTATATCAATCAAACTCCCGTTGGCGAATGGTTCAAGGAGCAGTTCGAGAGGCTAAAACAAAGCATGCGACAGCCCATACAATCGCAACGGAAAAGCAAGGGGATGAAATTATAAATAACTAAGAGATACGGAGCAGCTTTTTCTGTTCCGTATCTTTTATTGCTGAATGCTAAGTAAGAATGACCGATACATTTATTTACCGTTAGGAGTTGCTTTATTTGAATTTACAGTTACCAAAAGAATATATACTCTGTTTGACGTTTGAAATATGCGGTAGCAATGTCTTTGATAGCTTTTATTTGTGCAGACTTGATACGTTCATCTGAACGCATTTTCTCTTTTTCCATTGCGATTATATCATTATACTGCTTATCCATTCCTTTTTTTATAGAATTAAGTAAAGCTTTAGCTTGTGCGGCACAGCTACTTTGTGCATCAATCATAGAAACAAGTTCTGCCGCTTCTGTATAATCATGCTTAGAATAAGCAGCTTGAGCCGATAGTAAAATCTGACTGCAATATTGTGTCTGGCATTTTTTGAATATGGATACCATTGCATTTGAAACTTTTGTATATCCGGGCAATGATTCGGGATAAGTAGAAAGTAAAGCAAGAGCCTCGTCAAACAGTTGTTGAGAAGCCAAAGTATTGGCTTTGGTTATTAAAGAGACTGTATTATTTCTATAATAATCAGATATTTTCATTTTAGTTGCTTCTACAAATCTTGAATAATCAGTATTAAGTGCATCTATTTTATTGATAGCCGAACGTTTAGCTTCATTATCAGAATAGCCTTCACCTTTAGAAGCAATTTGCATGGTATTGAATACAGTATTTGTTATCATGTTCCTAACAGTCACAGTTATACCAAGCTCTACAGACAAAATTTGTCTCATTCCACCATATACAGAATTGGAGTTGATTATATTGATTTCCGGAACTATAATGATAGCACCACATTCAGTACCTGCGACACCTTCCGTAGAAAGAATTTGTAAAAGTTTGTTTTTAAGAATTGATTTTGTATTACCGTCAAGGGTACAGTCACTTGGCATTGCTACAGATATATAGACATTATCAGTTTGAGCTTGAACAAGGCAAGAATATCCTAATAACAATAAAAGAAAAAATATTTTTTTCATCGTAAGACACTATTTAAATGTTATAACAAGTGTATTATTGGCAGTACTTCGAGTAATTTGTAGCCCGATGCTTCTTGCAAATTTCAAAAATTCGAGTCCGAATTTATTGATATTATAATTATTTCCATTGTCATCTTTTAATGGAATACGCACATCATCAAATATCATTCTTTTATCAGTTGTACCTTGTATATGATAATTGTTTTTATAAGCGTGTTCACTCATCCAAAGTTCCAACTGGTCTGACAAGGTTAAACCATCATTGCCAATTTCTGTTGACATGGAAATGGAAGCGGTTTGTTCAAAACTAAAATCCACATTAATTGAACGTCCGTTGTTAACTATATCGGTGAATTTTACTTGAATAATATCAAGGAATTCATCAGCAACTTTTTCAACAGCCTTTGCTCCAAGTTTACCAATATCTTCAGTGTAGAATTTGCCACTTTCTCCCACCTTATTTGAGAGAGAGCCACCAGTTGAAATATCATACGCTGTAAGTATTGTTTTAACACTATTCCCAGTAGATGAAAGAACTATATCCATTTCCGCTTCTACATATATATCCGCACCCGATTGCTGGATAATCATTGATTTTAAATCTGATTGACTTTCTTGAGACAATCCCGATGTACGTGATAAAGATTTAAGTTTTGCTGCAAAGTCAACGGTCGTAAATCCTCTACTATCAAAAGCTTCACGTATTTTAGCTAATACAATTCTTTTATTGACATCATTTTCTATTACTTGAGAAATGTCTTCTCCTTGTTTGGTATATGGGATAACCATTATTTTGGGTTGGACTGTAGCTGTCTGCGCCCATGCCATACTACTGAGAAATACTGCCAGTAGTAGTATCATAATTTTTTTCATACGCTCTGTTTTTATAAACCGAATTTTCTTATAATTCCATTGTTTTCAAGATAAGTTCTCAATTGGTTCACTCTTATGCAGACATCTAATGTTATACATTTTTGTTTTAATGCGTTTTTCCCGTAGGGAGTAACTATGATAGATGATTCTACAAAGTTTTGATATTCTTTACTGTAAAAAGCATCAAAGAACTTCTTGTATTTGTTTTCGACTACGGCTTTATCTTCTTGTACAAGAGGCATACTGTGTTGAGTTTTCTGCGTTCCTACAAAAAGTAAAGTCTTTATTGCGGATAACTCTGCATCCATTGAGGCAATAGTAGCCTTTTTCCCATAACCGACACAACGCATTGAAACAGCATCTTTTGTTGCGTTTAATACGCTTACTTGATATTGTGCTGAAACTTCAAGTATAGCGGTCAACATTATTAGGCATATTATCAGTATTTTCTTCATCTAAACCGTTATTTTATAATAAGAGAACATTTGATTTGCTTATTTGCATTAAAGTTTTCGTAGATTGCCTTACCTTCTTTTTTACTAACCTTACATTCTGAATAGGCTTCTCCTTTTAATGCTGTCACAGTAACAATTCCCAAAGTAGTAGGTAGAATTTCTCCATCAAGAATTTCAAGCACCTCAACATTGAATTTATCCCCTACTTTTATCCCATGCTTTTTACCCGCTTTTATCAGGATAATTTCTGCCACACCATTTTTTTCTTTCACAATCTTCATAAGTTTAGCTGTAATGGGGAAGTTTATCCTAAAATATTCAGCCATTCTATCTTGTAAAGACATCATAGCCATTGTAACGGCACTTTCCGGAGAAAGGCACTCATCGCTTGCTTTTCCTTCAAAACTGGTTGCTTCCGTACTCAACCCCGTTGCCACATCCACAATCTTCATTTGAAAAGCGACACTTGCCTTATAACCTCTTATTGTTCCATCTCCATTTTTCATACGGTAAACGGGTATCTTGACAATCTCTCCGGTAATCATTTTTTCCGCAGCAACAGCAACATCTTGCTCTACAAGATTATCACTATCAATAAACGCCTCGCTTTTTTGTAATTCCAATTCTTGTGTTATTTTTTTCCGACTGGTACGGTCAACTACTCTGAAACGTTTACTATTGGTAAGCATTTCCACAACCTTTTCTGTCACCAATCCAGTATAAGGGCTATTTTCTTTACAAGAAAATTCTGCGACACCGACTACTTGGCGGTCATCATCATTTGACTGCGCATACCCTTTAAAGATACACGCAGTCATAATGATTGTAATAATAACAAATCTCATAATCAGTTAGGGATTATAGATTTTTACCCGATTTCAGAGTTTCGATAATTGTATTAACAGCCTTTACTTGAGCTGCACTTTCTTCCACTAAAATTGGAGTTGCGGTATTTCCAAATTCTACTACGGCTGTTGCAGCCTTGGCTGTTTTTGCAGCTTTTGCAGCTTTCATGGGATTCTTTTGCTTGGATGCCTCTTCTATCATTTTCTTTGCCTCGTCAGCAGCCGCTTGAACTTTATCCGTTGCAGCTTTTATGCTTGCGGCTTCTCCTGCTACAGTCGCTGCAAATGTTACCCATTCATCAAGAGTAGGTTTAGTAATTGTAACATCTGTTACACCATCTTGAGTTTCACCAATTTCTCGTTTGTACATATTTTCCAATTGTACACTGTTGGCAATCGCCAAAACTGCGGCATTCTTCACTGCATCCCCATAGCCATCCACATTTGCACTTCCTGATGTCTTGTAATCATTACACAATGCTTGCAATTTTGCAGCGCGTTCCTTACTTTTCTGAATGTCGTCCTTGATTTGAGCGTTGGCGGAGCATACCATCATGAAAAGAGACATGAGCATTAATACATATTTTTTCATAAAAATAACTATTGTGCCTTTAGAAACCCGATAAGGCGATTTTTTTGCTTAAAAATTTTGATTACATAATAAAAAACGTGGGCTTCCACATCCACTTGTCCGCTTCTGAGGTCCTGAGAAAACCTTGTTGGTGAACGAATGGAGTGTCTGCCCACGCCAATATGTTGCACGTTCCCATAAAAGTGTGCGGAGAGCATTATATACTCTCACTGCACACTCCGGGATACAATTTAACATACCCGTAGCATTCACTTCAGACATTGTCCATGACCAACAATTCGAAATTTCTCAGGTTTCAGAAAGCCACAAGACAAAGCATCAATGACGCTTTTATATTATGTAATATCTCGCCCACCCATCGTTGTTAATTCCACGGCGTGGACGACATAATGCAAATATACTTAAATTCTATCATTCAAGCAAAAGAATATGGAAAAAGATACATCCGAATTTTGTTTTTCTCAGAAAAACTTCTTATTTTTGCTTCGTTAAAGAGTTGTTTGACAGCATAGCAACGCAAAACGCTGAAATTCGCACGGTTGCTAACTCGTTACCGCCACTTCTCAAATACTTTGCTAAAAGGTTATTTCTCAATCAGTTAAGTCTAACTGACAAAAATCTAAAATAACCTACACACTCCGGCAAGAGTGGGTCAGCGCTTTACCTCAAGCATTC
>CAOJDT010000101.1 GCA_948433295.1 uncultured bacterium | reverse complement strand
CCCCCCCCGAAAATGCAGTCATATCAATGATTTCCATAGTTACTCTCCTTTTATTTTATGTTTTAAACCAAACTTCATTAACTTATTTATACCCGTAAAAGATAATTTTGAAACTAATTCTGCAAAAAACGCATCTTTCCCTATTGTATAAGATGATTTAGGATTTTCCATTGCATCAACCCGTTTAATTAACTCTACAACCTTGGATACAGGCAAACCTTTTTTCTCATTTTTCAAAGCATTTTTTGCCAGAAATTCCATTTGTTTTTCGTAAGTTTTATCATGTTCAATACTATCTTTATTAAGTTCAACCGATTTACTCCACAACGGAGTGGCAATCACACCCGGCTTAATTGAGACAACCTTAATCCGATCGTCAGTTTCTACTTCCAATGAATTAAACAAAATATCCATTGCGCGCTTTGAAGCACAGTATGGGGCGACAAACGGAAAAATCCCAAAACTTGCCATCGAACTTATATTTATAACTTTTCCACCACCTAACAGCGGCAACAGTTTTTGGGTAAAGTCAAGATGTGAGAATGTATTAACCTCAAACTGTCTGCGAATTTTAGAAATTTCCATATTTTCCATCGCACCAGCAGCAACGCAGCCTGCGGCATTAATAAGAACATCAACTTTTTCAGTATTGTTACGAATAAAATCAGCCGCATTCATAATTGTGTATGGTTTTTCCATATCAATCAAAAACGGAATAACATTATTCATCATAGAAAGTTCAGGTTCATATTTAGGATTTCTATAACCCGCAAAGACTTTCGCATCCTTTGAAAACTCTTCGACCAAAGCTTTTCCTATACCTGAGGTGGCACCTGTAATTACGTATTTCTTCATAATTTCTACTCGATATACGAACCAAACAACGGCAAATACAATGCAAGAGCCAATGTTAATACGATAGAACCGATTACAATAAGCATTAAAGGTTCAATCATTTTGGTCATCGTATCAATAATACCATCCAGTTTTTTGTCGATAAACTTGGTAGCCTGACCGAGCATATCACCCAGACGACCTGATTGTTCACCCGTTGCTATCATAAACAATATCATTTTAGGAACTGATTCTGTCGAGCGTAACGCAACCGAAAGGTGTTGTCCCTGTTGAACCATTCCTGTTGCTTTTTCAATTTTTTCTTTCAGTGTAAAATTCGTAAGTGTAAGATTCGAAAGATACAAACATTCTACAATCGGCACACCTGCGTCATAAGCAACCTGCATTACCGCAATAAAATTGGCAAAGTTAGAAAATTGCAATAAGTCTGACAACAGGGGGACTTGTAAAGCGTATTTATCAATAATTCTTTTACTCGGTTCCCATTTAAACAAATAAACAATACCGCCAAAGAATGAACCGAGAATCAGAGGAACCAGATACCAGAATTTTTTCAGAAAAAGACCTGCTGACATCAAAGTTGCAGTAATCCACGGAAGCTCTTTTCCCATGCCGTCAAACATTTCTTTAAATACAGGGAATACGAACATCAACATTACAAGTACAATTAAAACCGCCAAAACGATTACAAACATCGGATACATCAAAGTACCGATAACCTTACCTCTGATGTTAGCCTGTTTGGTCATAAGTTCCATCAAACGATCAAGGGTTTTTTCCAACTCACCGGAATCTTCACCGGCTTTACACAAACCGATAAACACCTGACCGAATTGAGCAGGATATTTTGCGATTGTATCGGCAAACGTTGCACCTGCCATAATCTGACGACGAAGTTCTTTTGCAACGAGTCTTACTTTTAATTTCGCGGCGTCATTTTCAATAAACATCAAGGATTCAATCATAGGAATACCTGATGCTGCAAGAATTTGAAGCGTTGATGTAAAGTCCATCTTGTCATTAAGACCAAGAGTCTTCATCTGACCGCCTTTTACTTCTGCTGCCGCATCCTGTTTGCTGTCTTTGCCGAGTTTTTCTTCATAAACTTTTGTAGGTAAAAATCCGAGTTTTCTAACCTGTTCACGTGCGTCGCGAAGGTCTTCCGCTTCAACTTTACCTTTTACTACATCTTTATTATTTTTTAATGCTATGTAATTATAAATCGCCATTCTTCACCTATTCATTAACCACACCGAGAACACGAACAAATTCATCAATAGTTGTTTTTCCGTTGAGAATATGATTCATACAAGCCTGATTAAGGGTTTTCATACCGTTTCTTACTGCGGCTTCTTCAATTTCAATATCGTGTGCTCCGTTAGCTACAAGTTTTTTAATTTCTTTATTAATCGTCATGATTTCATAAATACCGAGACGTCCGACATAACCTGTAAAATTACATTTATCACAACCGGTTGAACGATACAGAGGGGTTTTCATCATTTTTTGAATTTCTTCTTCAGTAGCGCAAATTTGAGAAGCTTCCTCATATGTCGGGAAGTACTCTTCTTTACAGTCATCACAAAGTTTTCTTACAAGACGCTGCGCAATTACACCGGAAAGCGTAGATGCTACAAGATAATCTTTCGCTCCCATCTCGACCATACGGGTAACCGTTGCGGCAGCCGAGTTGGTGTGAACGGTGCTTAAAACAAGGTGACCTGTCAACGCTGCTGAAATAGCAATTTCAAGCGTTTCGTAGTCACGAATTTCACCAACGAGAATAATATCAGGGTCTTGTCTTAAAATAGCACGCATACATGAAGCAAATGTAATACCTGCTTTTGCGTTAATTTGTGACTGGTTAATACCCTCAAGCTTAATTTCTATCGGGTCTTCGATTGTGGTAATGTTTACATCTTCATCGTTCAAACTTTTAAGTACGGAATACAAAGTTGTTGTTTTACCTGAACCTGTAGGACCTGATGTAAGAATAATTCCGTTCGGACAACTTACCATATTTTTAATTTTAGCAATATCATCTTCGGCTCCACCGATAAGGCTGATATTTTTATCCGCAGCATTCAAACTGACAGCAGGTGCAAGTACACGAATACAGACCTTTTCTTTTCCTGCTACGGGAAGTGTGTTAATACGAAAGTCATAAGATCCGTTTTTATATTTTATTGAAAAAGTACCATCCTGAGGTCTTCTGTGCTCAGCGATGTTCATCCTTGATAAAACTTTAAAACGTGCGATTACCGAGGTTTCTACTTTTGTCGGAATATCAAGAACTTTGGACAACATCCCGTCTTTTCTGTAACGGACGATATAACCGGAAAGCCTTGGTTCAATGTGAATATCTGATACACCTGAGTCGATTGCGGTTGTAATAATCTGGTTTACGAATTTTGCAATAGAGCCGCTTGATTCTTGAAGCTGGCTGTCAACCATGTCGGAAAGAGAAGCTTCCACTTCGATTGTGTCGGCTTCATCTTCGATTTGCTTGATAATTTGCTGGGTTTCTTTTTTAGACTCCGAAAAAAACGTATTCATAGCGTTTTCAAACTCGTAATGAGTCATCAAAAGCTGTTTCGGATTTTGTCCTGTTAAATAAATAATTTCTTTTAAAACATCAGGCTTAACAGGTGTAATTGCACCGAGCATTAAAGTTTTGCCATCCGAAGATATCGGGATTACTTTATGAGTTTTGATAAAGTCTTCAGGCAAAATCGAAATAAATTTTGACTGACCTGCAAGCTGGTTGGTTGTTACTACATCCATACCGGTTTGCAGGTGAAGAATTTCTTTTAATCGATCAAGCGAAATAAACCCAAGTTTAAATAGCATAGAACCGATAGGGGTTTTATTACGCTTACTTTCTGCAAGAGCTTGCAGAAGTTGGACATCAGTGATGTATTTTTTCTGAATTAAAAGTTCGCCGAGTTTACCCTGAACGGAAGTTGCTGAAGAAGAGCCTGCTCCGTTTTGACTTTGAAATAAATCGACAATTAACTGTTCCAAATCATTATCAGGGACTTGAATGAATTTAATCTGATAAGGAAAATACTGTCTCAATTTTTCGTTGACAGCGTCCTTATCTGAGGTTGAGTTAATAGCAACAAACAAAAACTTATCCTTGACACTGATAGGAACAAACTTTTGTTGTTCCATCAGGTCTTTTTCAACTTTATTAAGTATCTGTTTATTGATACTGTTTTTTAGTCTATTGAGTAACTCATTCATGTTTTTTTATTTCACTATCAATACTATAATGTATTTTCGTTATCGTCTGTAATAATTTTTGGAGTGACAAGAATTACAAGCTCGTCTTTTGTTTGAGTAGTAGCAGTACTTCTAAACAATGAGCCGACAATAGGTAAATCACTCAAGAACGGAATTTTATTTACCTTACGATCTTCGTATTCTCTCATCATACCTGCAATTACAAGGGTATCACCATCTTTAATTCTTACATTTTTCAACTCAAGATTTCTTCTCGAAAGCAATGTTGCTTGAATATCTCTTTCGCCTTCTTTAGCGGCTTCTTCGTCTTGAGAAAGTGTAGTTACGGTACCTTTTACCATTGTGTAATCCGGAGTAAGGTTGAGGTATACATAACCGTCAGGTGAAATAAACGGAGTTACTGTAATTTTAATACCGTCATCTTCACCGATTTCGTATTGTCTTTGAACAGTAGGAACATTACTCATAGTACCTGTTACAACTTGAGAAGTTACTGTTTTTACGTAATCTGATGTCATATCTATTGTTGATTCCTGACCATTCGTTACAAGAATCTTAGGATTTGAGACTGTTCTTGCTTTACCGTTAGTCAAGAGATAATTGATTGTATATACGAGTGACGGAGTACTGCTTTTGTAACCGGTATTGTATTTATCACCCGAAATATGCAACGGACTTAACTTAGTATTACCTTCAGTATCAGTATTAAATGAGAAGTGTTTGCTTGTAAAACTCCACTGGTTATTGAAAGTTCTTGAACCATCTTCATTCAATTCAATAATAGAGAATTCCAAATAAGCCTGAGGTTGTTTTTTATCATTTTGCTGTATGTATTCTCTAATCATATCAATTTGTTGATCAGAACCGCCAACAAGGTTTACTGTACCCAATTGAGTATAGTAAGCAACGGACAATTCACCAAAAGCAAGCGCTTCCGCACCGCTACCGCCTGAACTTCCAGCTTTACCGGAACAAGCAATCACACCTTCGCCAAGAACTATTGAATCAGAAGAACTACTGCTGCTGCTACCGCTGCTTGAACCACCTGCAGCACCGGTACTAGGCAAGAGCAATTCACAAATCATTTTTGCCATGGCATCAGGAGTTGTATGGTTAACTTTGAAAGATGTTGTTGTCGGTTTTTTATCAAATTGGTCAATAATTCTTCTTGCAATATCGACGTTTTCTTTCGAACCGAAGACAATAATTTCGTTCGTTGC
>CAOJDT010000100.1 GCA_948433295.1 uncultured bacterium | reverse complement strand
AGTGTCAGGGTGCTGAAACTCAGTCGCCCCCCCCCCCGCAAATGCAGTCATATCAAGCGTTTCCATACCTTTACCCTTTCTTTTTATTCATTACCCGTACCTCCCTGTATTTTAGTGTCAGGGTGATGTACCTCAGATACTATTATAACATATATTTTTAATAAAAAAAAGAGGCTTAAATTAAGCCTCTTTTTTTACGCAAGTCCTAAAACCTTTTTGTACCAGGTGAATGTTTCCAATTCGACCCCGTTAAATGTTGTTTTTAAACACTGTTTTTTGAGATACTTTTCGAATTCATCATTGAATTTGGATTTCGGTTTAGTTGTTTCCGTTTTTGTCACTGTGTCCATAGAACCTTCTCCTTTACCATTAGATTTCTACACCCCTAAATTAATGTTGATATTATAACGTGCCTTTACTATTTTTACTACTACCTAAAAGAATTAGTTTGCCGACTTAATTCCACAGAGCTGATTCCAGGGTGTTAACTTTTGTAAACCTTATTTATTTCGGATATTTTATGATATATTAATTATATGATTTTAATAGGCGAAAACATACATATTATTTCTAAATCAGTCAGAGAAGCTTTGGAAAAGCGCGACGAGGATTTTGTAAAAGAATTGATTCGGATTCAAAAGAATATGGACTACATCGACTTGAATGTGGGACCTGCGAAGAATAATCTTTCGGGAATTTTGCCGTGGCTTTCTCAAAAAGTTGAAGAAAACTCCGACTTAAAAATATCTTTTGACACAACAAATTCAGATGAAATGCGAGCAGGTCTTGAGACTTACTCAAAAAACAGCGATGCTTTTATTAACAGTACAAGTAAAGATGAACCGCGACTTGAGAAAATGACTGATCTTGCAGCGGAATTCGGATGTAATTTAATTGCGCTTACATTAAGTAAAGATACAGGGATTCCGAAAACAGCAGACGGAAGATTGGAAATCGCGTTTGAAATATACGAAAAATGTATTGAAAAAGGAATAGACAGTTCAAAAATTTACTTTGACCCTTTGATTTTGCCGGTTTGCGTAGACCAATCTCAGGCGATGGAAGCACTTAATACCATTCAAATGATTAAACAAAGTTTTGACCCGCCAGTTAACACTGTTATCGGACTTTCAAACATTTCAAACGGATGCCCGAAAGAATTACGTCCGCTTATCAACAGAGTTTTTGCGGTACTTGCATTCGGTGCAGGACTGGACAGTGCGATTATTGATGCGAAGGATTTGGAGCTTGTAAGAGTTCTCCGAATGCTCGAAAATAATTCTCCGCAAAATGAAATTGATAATCTTTACATAAAACTTGTGGAAATGATAAGAGACTTTTCGGATTTAGAAAGCGTAGATTACGACAAAAATGACGAAGAACAGGTAAAAATTATCAAGACGGTTAATATACTTACAGGGCAAAAAATTTATTCTCACAGCTTTACACAAATATAAATTTTTGCTACAATACTGTTAAGTTAAGGGGGTAGCACCATCAATAAGCGTTTAATTATATCGGCATTAATACTATGTTCAGTAGCGGGGATTCCGTCTTTTGCGGTAATGACACCTGAAGCAAATATCTTGTATCAACAAGCGTGTACTCTTGAGTATCAGAAAGATTTGCAGGGTGCTGCAAATAAAATACTCGAAGCATTGAAGCTATCGGGCGATGAGCCTATGCTTTATACAAAACTTGCGGGAATTTATTCCGATATGTTTAAGTTTGAAGAAGCCGTCGCTGCTTACGAAAAAGTTATCGAACTCCGCCCGAACGACGCTTTCGTATTCATAAGCCTCGGAAATATTTACGAAACATCAGGTCAATATCAAAAAGCCCTTGACGCATATACCAATGCGCTCAAAATTTTTCCGGAATATAAATTTAATTACTTTAACATAGCAAATGTTCAATATCAGTTGAAAGACTACAAAAACGCAATAGAAAATTATAATATGTTTCTCGGAACCTACGCTCAACACAACGATGCTCGCAGAAACCTCGCAGGAACTTACCTTGCAGATAATAATCCTGAAAAAGCCGCTTCCGAATACGAAATTATTTATAATAAAAATCCGCAAACTTTTGAAGATTTTGTTAAATATGGTACAGCACTTTTTGAAATAAAAAATTATTACAAAGCTTCGGAAATGCTTCAAAAAGCCGTTGAAAAAGACCCCGAAAATACAGCAGTTCACGTAAGCCTCGCGCTTTCTTATCAGGAACTTGAAAAAAATCAACTCGCACAGGCTCAGTATGAAATTGTTTTCCAGCAAAAACCGAATCTTCACTCTCTGAGATTTGACTACGGAAACCTCCTTGCTGATATGGAAAAAAATACTGAAGCATTGGAACAATACAAAAAATATATTGAATTTTATCCAAAAGACGGCAGAGCATACAAAAACTCGGGTCTGATTTATAAACGCCTGAAAAATTATGAGTCTGCAGTAGAAAATTACGAAAAAGCTATCGCACTGAATACGGTTGATGCAGATTTGAAAAAAGACCTTGCTAACTGCTATCACATGTTAAAAGATTATCCTAATGCAATTAAGTATTATGACGAAGTTCTTGCTGTAGACAAAAACGATTATGATGTAAAAGTTAACAAGGGCATAGCGCTTCACGCAATGCAAAAATACGAAGACGCAATAAGAATTTATAACGATGTTTTAACCGTACAAGCAAGTGATGTTGTAGAAAATAACCTGACAGAAGCCCTTATTGCACAGGGTCATGAAGACTTGAAATTACAAAACTACTCAAAAGCTACTGACGAATTTATAAAAGCAATTTCTCGCGGTACAAAAGACAGCTACGCATACTTCGGACTCGCTAAAGCATACAGGGCATGTGATATAAACGATAAAGCCACAGAATACTACGAAAAAGCTATTGCAATGGATCCTGAAAATACACTTTACAGCGAAGACTTTGCCGAATTTATCTCCGAAACCGCACCGTCTCAAAATATAGAAGAACAAGCCGCTTCGATGAGTGGAGAGCTTCCTGCGGTGGTTATAGGTGATAATATCAGTCAAGATAATATCAAAAAAGTTAATGATTTTATTGCCGCAGGCGATGAAAATTATAAACAAAAAAATTATGAAGCTTCTATCAAAAATTATCGTGAAGCATTGAATATTAACCCGTCCGATGAAGTTACACTTCTGAAAATAGGTAACATTTATAAAATTCAAAATGATGAAACCAATGCAATTGATTTTTACAAAAAGGCAATTTTTGTAAATCCTTCCTACGCCGATGGATGGTTTAATCTCGGACTTGTCTACGCATCGCAGCAAGATGTTAAAGGCAGTAAAAAATGCTTTGAACGCGTACTTTCGATTAATCCGCAGTACGCCTACGCATACTATGCTCTCGGACTCGCGTACGAAACAGAAGAAAATAAAGACGAAGCCGTTAAAAATTACAACCAATTCGTAAAATATACTGACGATACAAAAACCGCAGAAGAAGTTTTGAATAAGATTAAAAAATTACAAAAATGAAAAAAATTATTCTGATACTCACAGCACTATTTATAATGCTTGCTACGACAGCCTGCAACACAGATAAACCCTCAATTCTGTTTAACAAAAATCCCATAACAAAAGAAAACGTTATGGACTATTCGACAGTCTTTAAACCCAATGTCAGAATCTACTATCTCGTACTGATTCCGAAAAAAATCCACTCGAGATATATGTACATACAGATTATAAAAAAAGATAACAGCTACGAACGCTTCGGCTACAAACTTTATTGGGCAAATACGGTTCGACTCAAAGACGAACAAATGTACTACTACGATGACTACATTGTAATCAACGAACCGGGCGCTTACATCATGAAAGTCTACTCAAAAGATAACCCTCAGCAGCCGCTTACAATGGCACAGTTTTTTGTTCGCGAGTAAATATAAACGTAGGGCTCATACAGCCCTCAATCCTAAAATGACATTTTATGTATTTGGGTACGCATAGTTCTCAAATTATAAAAAAGCCCCCGAAACTCGGAGGCTTTTTTCACTTTAGTTTTTCAAAAAAACTATCTGCCCAATGCACCTGCCACAGCAACAGCTACTGCTACAGTTGCACCTACCATTGGGTTGTTACCCATACCGATAACACCCATCATTTCTACGTGAGCAGGTACTGAAGATGAACCAGCAAACTGTGCATCACCGTGCATTCTACCCATAGTATCAGTCATACCGTAAGAAGCAGGACCTGCTGCTACGTTATCAGGGTGAAGTGTTCTTCCTGTTCCGCCGCCTGATGCTACTGAGAAGTATTTTCTTCCGTTTTCGAAGCACCATTTTTTGTAAGTACCTGCAACAGGGTGTTGGAATCTTGTAGGGTTTGTTGAGTTACCTGTAATAGATACGTCAACGCCTTCTTTAATCATAATTGCAACACCTTCTGATACGTCATCGGCACCATAGCATTTAACTTTTGCTCTTTCACCGTCAGAGAATGCTGTTTCTTTAACAACTTTTACTTCGCCTGTTTTGAAATCGTAAGCTGTTTCAACAGCTGTAAAACCGTTGATTCTTGCGATAATGTAAGCTGCGTCTTTACCAAGACCGTTCAAGATAACTCTCAAAGGTTCTTTTCTAACTTTGTTAGCGTTTCTTGCAATACCGATAGCACCTTCAGCAGCAGCAAAAGATTCGTGACCTGCAAGGAAACAGAAACATTTTGTTTCTTCTCTCAAAAGCATAGCCGCAAGGTTACCGTGACCGATACCTACCTGTCTTCTGTCACCTACAGAACCGGGAATTGCAAATGCTTGCAAGCCCAAACCGATAGCTTCAGCAGCTTCGGCAGCAGATGCAACTTCTTTTTTCAACGCAATAGCGCAGCCTAAAGTGTATGCCCAAACTGCGTTTTCAAATGCGATAGGCTGAATGCCTTTTACAATCGCATCAACATCAATTCCTTTTGATACGCATAAATCGCGAGCTTCTTCCAAAGATTTGAAACCGTATTCAGGTAAAACTTTTTTCAAAGTAGCTTCACGTCTATCTTGTCCTTCAAATTTTATTGCCATAGTTTTTTCCTCTTAATTTTTATTTAATTTACTGAGATCCTGAAACAAGTTCAGGATGACTCCGACCTCTTTAATTTTAGTATCCTGTTGATGTGGCAGAACCATTTCAACATATGTCATTCCGAATTTATTTCGGAATCTCCTTATTATTCTTCTCTAGGGTCGATATATTTAACCGCGTCAGCAAATCTGCCGTAAGTACCGATATTTTTTTCGTAAGCTTCTTTAATGTCAGTACCTTTTTTAACGGCGTCCATAACTTTTCCGAGGTTAACGAACTGGTAACCGATAACTTCATTGTTT
>CAOJDT010000099.1 GCA_948433295.1 uncultured bacterium | reverse complement strand
TTCAATCACAACTGCAGGCGGTGCCAACATTAACGCATCTGACCTCGCTGGCGTAGGTCCTTGTATTGAATCTGACGTAAGCAGCATGATTGCTTTAGATACCAGAAACAATAACAATGTTTTGTACTGGGGTTCTTCACAAGCACCGACTTACGAAACAGGTTCTACAAATAAAAATATGATAAGCACAAGTGCTTCTGAAAAACTTTCAGACGGAACTTCTGCCAATGTTTGGATTATGCAAGGTTCTGACGGTTACAAAGACCAATCGCAGGCAACTTCTCAAGCTAACGGAATTCCTGTTCTTAACTTAACGGCTCTTCAGGAAGATGCACTTGCCAAAGAAGAAACAAAAGAAACTCCTGATACAACTCAACCGCCAATCGGTTACGAACAAAAACCGATTACACAAGAAGTTCCGGTAAAAGAAAAGGTTCTTGTTGAAGACGGTAATTTTGGCGGCTTATCTGCTCTTGAACTTGAAACAGGTATCAGAAACGGCAGATTCCAACTTGTTTCTCCTGCTAAAGCAAATTCTACTCAGGCAACTGAAATTAACGGTATGGACTATGAACTAGTTTCACTTGATAACTGTACCGCAATTATCGAAAAACAGGATGAACAGGCACTTGCTCACGCGGAATCAGTTTACCAGAAAGAAATGAAAGCAATTCAAACACAGGACAAACGCTACGAAATCGATCAGAAAAAAATTGATACTCAATATGATGCATTACTTGCGGAAGAAGAAAGCTTAAAATCTGTTCTCAACAAAAACGTAGAAAGATCATTCAAAACATTCGGTTAATACAAGGATTAAAATGACTGTAGACAATTCAACATTAAAACTGAATACAATCATTACAGGAGAGTACAAAAAGCCTGAAACTGTTGTCAGCACAACGACTGCAGATGACAATTGGCTTTTGTCACTCACATCACGTTTCAGCAAAGACGCTTTAACCAATGTTGAACGAATAATGACTTCCGATGACGTAATTTCAGGTGATGTTAACAAAGAAATCGACAAAATTTTAAGCGAAGAAGAACAAATTAACTCTATTATCAAAGCTAATACTACAACCCTCAATGCGGAAACAAACAAAGCATTAAGTACAACATTGAGAGCAAATACCGCAAAAACAATCGGCTTTGTACAATATACAGGCGGTTCAAAAGTAAACTCAAAAACCGACACAACAGCAATAAAAAACTGCATTGTTGCTTCTAACACTAAAGAAAGACAATTAATTTCAGATTCTATTGATTTGCTTGTTGAATGGCTTGACGACTATATTGTTAATCACAATGTACGGGTTGCTGAAGGACTAAGAAGAGGCGATTCTGAGTTAAAGCAATCTTTCCTGCTTGAAATCAGAAAAGCCATAGAAAACTTTGATTTTCCAATCGGATTTGGAACCTATGACGCAGACTCAAATACACTCGGCGCCTACAGTTCTGCATCCGTACTCAATGACGGTACCCCTATAGGTTATGACACAACACATTTGAACATTCAACGTTCACTTTTGTTAAACCCTAATTTCTTCATGCCTGAAAGACCATACAATTCGCTTGCGGAACTTGATGCAGCATTACAAGCAGGCGGAGGAATTGCTTACAACGGTTATGAATTCCTTGTTGATGATGAAGCATTTAACAACTACTGCAAAAATTACCTTGCAAGCACTCTTTTCCACGAAATCGTTCACTCAACACACATTTATAATGAAGGTGTCACATACTTCTCAGGCGATACTTTTGATGATGATTGGATGAACAGAAACGTTGAAGGCGTAAGTCAGGAAGTTTTGAATTACGTTAAACAATTCCAGGATATGGTAGTTACAATGGGTGACGGAAAAAGCGTTGTAATTTCATTCCAGGACGGAATTCAATACAAAGACCTTTTAATTTCGCATTACCTCAACGGATTTTCAGACGCGGTTAATCACGGTTATGCAATGATTCAAGACAATAAAGCCGCATTTGACATTTTACTTCCGGGCTTTACAAAAAAAGATTGCGAAAACGAATTGAAAAACTTTGCAATTACGGCTTAATCGTCAAAATTAACATCCAGATTCATTTCAGGTTTTGACTGACCGTAAGGTGTCAGTTTAGCCTGTTCTGCTGCGGCTTGTGCCTCACGTTTTGCATTTTCCTGTTCTTGTTTTAATTTTTCTTTTTCGGATTTTTGCTGTTCTTTTTCGGCACGGCGCTGCTCTTTAATATCTGCACGCTGTTTTTGACGTTCCAACTTTTCGGCTTCTTTTTGGTCTCTGATAATTTTTTGGTCTTCGTATTTTTGAACGGTATCGTTGCGGGTTGTTGTACCCTCAATTTTATTCTGGTACCTGTATTCTTTCAAATCTTTTTTCAAAGAGGTATTCATCTCTTTTACGGTAGCTTTGTATTCATCGTTCATTTGTTTAATTTCAGCTTTTTCTTCGGCTTTTTTACGTTTTTCTTCAGCTTTTTCAAAACGTTTAGCCTGCTCTTCTTCCACAAAAAGCTGGTCAGGAGGTACAATTCCATCCTGAACTATTTTAAAACCGTTAATACTCACCTGAACATCTTTGTTGTTAAAAGAAATCAGACGTGTTTGAACACCTTTACTGTCAGTACTCCAGGAACCCAGAAATACAGGAGTTCCACCGGTATAGGCATAAGCATAGGAAACGACTCTGTCTGGTTCGTTGATATCAAAACCGAGAGGATAAATATCCCAGCGTTTATCGTCCAAATCGAGATTTTTATATTGTTTCCAGTAATAAACAATAGCCGCACGAAGTTCTTTTAACTCGTAAGAGGTTTTTGTTTCAAAATCATAAACAATAGCATTTGTTTCCCAGATTCCGTCATGAGAATACCCGACTTTTTCTTTGACTAAAAGTTTTTTCGAATCCGCAGAAAAGTCAACGGGAGTAAGCGTTCTGAATGAATAATTGTCTGCAATTGATTTATCAGTCGATAAAATAGGGTCCGGCAGACGGTGCATTACGTTAGCCTTCATAATTTTATTTAAGTTTGTCTCGTTCTGTTTCAACGGAATCACAAACAAATCACACGCAACAGCTGCACTTGAAGGATAGTAGTATGCCGACGGATAGACAAGGATTGAAAAATCGGGAGCCGCAATCCCTTGCGAATTTTGTTGTCTTTTCTGATAAAACTTTTTATTGAGCGAAAGTTCAGGGCTCCCCGGAGGATTGTTATAGCGGACTATTTTATATGTCGGCTGCGGAACATACTTCATATCCGAACCTTTTTCAACTTTAGGAACTTCAATTTCCATTGTAGCCCTGTCTTTAGGCGCGGAAAGAAGTTCGTAATCCTCAACAGTCATATATCCCGACGGATTTCTGTCTTGAACACGTTTTTCGTGTTTTTCTTTGACTTCCTGTTTTTGAACCTTGTTAATGTATTTCATTTCCTGTTCACGAGCATCACCCTTGAAAGGCTGAGTTACTTTTTCTTTAATCGGACGCATATTTAATTCGGGGAAATCCCAATCAGGCATTTCCCAAGCATAGCCGCTTCCGCATAGCAAAGCCGCCAAACATATTACGCCGAATTTTTTCATACTAAACCAAACCTTCTTTCATAGCCATAGCAGTAGCTTTTGCGCGGGTTTTTACGTATAATTTTTGCAAAATACTGTGAACGTGGGTTTTAGTTGTGGAAATTGTAATGCAGAGTTTGTCGGAAATTTGCGGATTTGTAAGCCCGTCAACAATTAAAGCAAGAACATCCATTTCTCGCTCCGTCAATCCGTAAAGGTTTTTACCCAGCTTATAATTAATCTCTCCGCGTCTGCCTTCAGCGACATTAGAACGGCGAATATTTGTAAGAACGACTTTTGCAATAGCAGGGTCAAGCCATCCGGTACCTTCGCTTACCGCAAGAACAGCGGAAAGAGTTTGGTCAACCGTCGCACCTTTTGTAATATAACCGTCCGCACCCGCCTGAAAAGCGTCAAAAATATCATCTTCCGCTTCGCGAGAAGTATACATCAAAACTTTAATATCAGGATTTTCGTCTTTAATCAGACGTGTAGCCTCAATACCGTCTACAGAAGGCAAACCGATATCCATAATTACTAAATCAGGATTAAGTGCAAGCGCCTTATCAACACCTTCCTGACCATCAACAGCCATATCAAGAATTTCAATATTCGGGTTCTTACTCAAAACAACAGAAAGCGCAACCCTTGCCATATCCTGATCTTCTATAATAAGTACCTTAACCATTGATTACCTGTCTTTCTTCCTGAACTACATTAGTAAGTAAAAACGTAAATTCACTGCCTTTATTCAATTTGCTGTCGAGCCAGATTTTTCCGCCATGAGCTTCCACGATTTGCCTTGAAAGATAAAGTCCCAGTCCCGTACCGGTAGAACGTTTTTTACTTGTACCCTGAGAAAATCTGTTGAACAAATGAGGAATATCTTCTTTCGGAATTCCGTTTCCATTGTCGGTTACGGAGAAGATAAAATCTCCTGATTGAGCTTTTGCAAGAATCTCAATTTCACCGTTTTTGTTTGTATAATTTACGGCATTACCACATAAGTTTATGATTACGCGTTTTAACTCACCTTTATCCGCAAAAATTTCTGTTTTATTATCAATATCACTCAGATTCAATTTAAAATCAATATTTTTCTTTTCAGCAAGCGGTTTTAACTCTTCATAACACTGTTCAACAAGATTTTTCACAGGAAAAACCGTTTTACAGAGTTCAAGTTTTCCACTTTCAAATCTGTAAACTTCCAAAAGTGCATTAACCAAGCCAAGTAAGTCTTCATTGCTTTTTAGCATGGTGGAAAGAAGCACTTCCTGCTTATCCTCAAGAGGTCCGAGAGAACCGTCAAGAAAGAATTTAAGAGTTTGAATTGCCGCAAGAAGCGGAGTTCTCAAATCATGAGTCAACGTGGCAATAAAATCATCGCGTAAGCGTTCGGTTTCTTTGTGCTTACTCACATCACGGATTACGCCTACAAATTTATCCTGAGTATCGTTAATTGCCGCAAAATTGATTTCAACAGGCAAAAGCCCCTCACCCAATTCGTTACGTATACAGCAATCTTTAATCAAAATTTCATTTTGTTCGCCGCTAAGACCGAAAATAACACCGTCATGTCCGCTTCTGAAATTGTCTGCGGATTTACCCATAGAAGCTATTTCCTGAAACTTTTTATTACATAGAGAAGCTTCACTGAGACCCGTCATATTTTCACAAGCTGGATTTGCCTGCTCTATATTACCTTTTGAATCTATAATTATAATACCGTCGGCACAGTAGTTAATAATTCCCGATAATTTTCCGTTTGCGGCGGTCAAATCTCTTGTTCGTTCCGCCACAAGTTCTTCAAGCGATGTCGAGTAGATTTCCAGTT
>CAOJDT010000098.1 GCA_948433295.1 uncultured bacterium | reverse complement strand
CCCCCCCCCCCGTTTTTTCAAGTATAGAGTGCATTTTCAAGGCTTATCTCATTTCTTAACTACTATTTTATATTAACATATTTTTCAACAAATTTCAATATCGGGTTAAATCGAATTGGTCGTTAAATTTTAAGATTTTATGTTATAATTTGTAATATCAAGGAGAAAATTATGACATTACGAAACGAACGTGTAAGAAAAGAATTAATGAGAGATATCTCTGAAATTTTGAGAAAAGAAATTCGCGGATTGGAAGGCGTGGTTTCTGTACTTGATATAGAAGTATCACACGACAACTCTTACGCGAAAGTAATCTACAGCGTTTTGGGTTCTGATGAACAAATCGAAAAAACAAAAGAAACAATCGAACGCAGTACACCAAAAATCAGATTTGAAGTAGGGAAACGAATCAGATTACGCCTTACACCCGAATTAAAGTTTGTATATACGGATTCACTGGAAAAAGGCTCACGCGTAAGTGAACTTATTGACAAAATCTCCAGAGGAGAAATCTGATAACTGATGTTCGGATTTCTAAATATCTATAAGCCTAAAGGTATTACCTCTCACGATGTTGTAGCAATATTGCGTCGACTGACAAAGATTAAACAAATCGGACATACAGGAACGCTTGACCCTTTTGCGGAAGGAGTCTTGCCAATATGTATTGGAAAAGCCACACGCCTAATCGAATATCTTGCCGATGACAAGGAGTATCTTGCAACGGTTCAATTTGGCGCAGCCACCACAACTTATGACCTTGAAGGTGATGTTACGCAATGCTTTGATAAAAAAATCACACGACAGGAAATTGAAGACGCACTGAAAGATTTTCAAGGTGAAATATCACAACTTCCGCCGATTTATTCTGCAATAAAAGTAAAAGGGAAAAAACTTTACGAATACGCAAGAAAAGGTGAAGAAGTCGAAATTCAGCCGCGCAAAGTAACAATAGAGAAAATAAAACTCAAAAACTTTGACGAACAAAAACAAACCGCAGAAATTTTAATTGCCTGTTCAAAAGGAACGTATATACGCTCAATTGCGCATGACCTGGGTCAAAATATGAATTGCGGCGGGCATTTGATTAAACTGATTCGAACCAAAGCGGGAAAATTTACTGTCGGGAATTCTGTTTCTCTTGACGAAATTAATGTTTCAAAAGAACTCATAGACCCTATACAAATGTTGGACTTACCAAAAATTGAACTTTCAACCGCCGAATACGAAAAAATTCTTCACGGTCAACAAATAGAAAATAATTCGAAATGTGTTGATTTTGTAATTTTGATTTATAATAATAGCATAAGTGCAATCGGCACAGCAAATAAAAACAAAATTACAGTGAAGAAGGTATTTGTTCAATGAAAAAACTTTTGGTAACACTAGGAATATTAGCCTTAACAAGCATTAGCGCTCAAGCGAATTGCGATGATTTTGTGTGTCCCGTAAATCCTCACTTATCTAACGGATTTATCCGAGGATTAGGCAGCGTCACAGGAACAAATCTTCTTGCAGAAAAGACCGCTCAATCAATTTTAAAAAACCAAATCAAAAAAGAAGCACAGGGCGATTTTGATATAAAACTCAAATCATTCAGCCTTTCTGATTTGAAAGCGGGAAGATTCAAATCTCTGGAAATTACGGGCAAAAATGTAATAGCAGAAGATATTCACCTTTCAATGCTTAAACTTAAAACCTTATGTGATTATAATTACATAGTTGTAGACGAAAAGAAAAAAACAACAACATTCAAAGAAGATTTCGGCATGGCTTTCGCTACGACAATTACCGAAGAAGATTTGAACAACACAATGAGGGCAAACGGATATCAAAACCTTATTAATGAAATTAACTCAATGGGCAAAAGCATAAAGCTATTTAAAATTACTACTTCCCACGCAAAACTCAGAAATAATCAGCTTTTATACATCGTTCAAGTATCATTTCCGCTTTTGAATACAAAGCAAAAAATAGTAATTTCGTCAGATGTAAGCGTAAACAACGGTAAATTATATCTTTCACATACAAAAATTTTGAACGACTATTTTAAAGCAGATTTGAGTAAAATATCATATCTTGTAAACTATCTTAACCCGCTGAATTTCACACTGGGTATTCTTGAAAATAAAGACGCAACTCTAACAGTCAGAGAAGCCGCAATAAAAAATAATAAGATTGACATTGATGGTACAATTATAGTATTAAAAGATGTAGTAACCGAAAATAAGGAATAAAAAATGAGAGCAGATCAGAAAGTATTTTTAGGTATATTGGGCACTGCAATGGTAGCAATATCAGTATTTTTGGGACTAAAACTCCTTTCTCCCGGAGATTCTCCTATTGAAATTCCGGGCACTGCACAAAACCCGCCGGAAACTCAACAGCCTTCAGAAACAACCGAACCTGTTGAACAACAAAAACCTAAAGAATACGTAAATGTTGTTTTCATCGGTCAAAACGATAATCACGAAGAAGTTTACAAAATCGTAAAAAGAGAATACGACCCTGAAATCGACGGTTCAAGAATAAAATACGCTATCAGTTCGTTGATTTTAGGACCAAAACAGGGCGAAAAATCCAAAGGCGTATATTCTGAAATTCCAAACGGAACAGAAATCTTAAATGTACAAGAACGCCCTGATAAAGTTGTAATAAATCTTTCTGCCCAATTTGAATACGGCGGCGGAACAGACAGCGTCTACAAAAGATTATATCAATTAATAAAAACCGCAAAGAAAAATACTGACAAACCCGTATATCTTTATATAAACGGACAACAGGCTGATGTAATCGGCGGCGACGGAATCATGATAACTCAGCCGTTAAATGACAATTCTTTAGGCGGTTAAGTTAATGGAAAAAGATTTAGATTATTACTTAAATCTCGACTGGACGCTGATTGAAGGCGAAGATTTGGATTTTGAAGGTAAACCTTATCATTACGTGATGATAGAAGAAATCCCAAGCTTCTGTTTTTGTGCAAAAACACCGGAAAAAGCACGAGAAAACTACAAGAAACAACTCCGTCTTACATTAATGGTCATGCTCGAAAGCGGTGACCACATTCAGGAACCCGGAGAAGAATCCGACGAACCCGACTGGGAAAGTCTCTGTCCTTAGGATTGAAACATAACAACATATATGCTATACTGGTAGTAAAAAAGAGGAGGATAAACATGAAAAAGTTAATTATAGCTTCAAATAGATTAGGGGGGGGGGGTAAATCCGCGCCCTTACTAGGTTTTACCCTTGCCGAAGTTTTAATTACGCTCGGTATAATCGGAGTCGTAGCGGCAATGACAATGCCTGTACTTATTCAAAATAATCGTAATAAAGAGCTGCATACAGGTTTAAAAACCGCATATTCTCTAATTTCTCAAGCTCTGAATAAAATGAATACAGATAAAGGCGATGTGATAAAACCCGAAGATTATAATACCGTATTCTTTTATGATGAATACAAAAAATATTTCAAAATATTATATGATTGTTCCATTATGACTCCAAACCCCTCAATCTGCCTGGAAAGAGGAATTAAAGACGAAAACGGGCTTTATACAGATAACGCCTACAAAACATTTAATAACAATTCCGCTGCCTCTCACATGCTCGATGATGGACAATTTGTTATAACAAACGGCATTCTAATTATGATTGAGAACCCTCAAGAAGATTGCAGAAAACGTCTCTTTATTTCTGTTGATATCAACGGAAAAAAGAGACTTCCTAATCGACTCGGACATGATGTTTTTACTTTTCAAATTTCAGAACGCGGAAAGCTTCTACCAATGGGAGTTGAAGGAAGTGAATATTCTGAAGAGGAATATTGTTCAACAACATCGACCAACAACCTTAACGGCATAGCATGCACAGCCAAAGCTTTAAGCGACAAAAATTATTGGAAAAATCTTCCTTAATTCTTATAAATTTCGGCGTATTGAGGGTTAACCGCAAGCCATTTGAAAGTTTCTTCGCCTGTTTCGGGAATATCAATTACGAAAGTTCCTCCGTAACGACCTCTCGAAAAGGCAAGGTAACCCTCTTTTGCCAGATTTTGGAATGCCTTTCTAATAGTATTCGGACTCAAATCCATTTCTTTGGAAAGTTCCATTATAGACGGAAGTTTTGAACCGATTTCGTAATTTTCACAAATCATTTTCTTGATATGGTTTTGAGTTTTTTCATAGTAATAAAACGCCGTGTCCTGTGCAGAAGCAAAAATAGAAGTTTCTCTGCTTTCACTGTTTTCGTTACAGTAAGGCATTTTGATAACAGTAGTGCCATATCTTCCGCGGCGAGCCAGCAAAATCCCTTCATCAATCAAAAGTTTTAAAGCATCATGAACAGTCTTAATGCTTACTTTTAAAATTGAAGAAAGTTCGGCATGAGCAGGCAATTTATCACCCAATTTCAAATTCTCGTTAATATAATTTTTCAAATCATTTTCAACTTTGGCAACAAGAGTTTCCTGCAGAACCTCATCTTCAAAATTCATTTTTTTAAAATCAAGAGATTTCAAAACCCACCCTGCGTCTTTTGAACTTTTAAATTTGTGTTCCAGAATTCCCGCGTTACTGAGAAATTCTAAAGCAAGACGTGTTGTATTTGCCGAACATCCGATTATTGAAGAAATATTTCTCGATGAAGGCAAATTTTGTCCGATTTTAAAATTTTTTTCAATAATAAAATCTTTAATATTTTTGATAGCTTTTTCACGTTTTGAAGTCAATTTTCTGACAGTAAAATCTTGTTCGCTTACAACGATAGTTCCAATGCATTGTTTTGAACACACGCAGCCTGAATCTTCAGCATATCTGACAGCATTCTGAACAGTACCGATACTAACGCCGAGATAATACGCAAGTGCTGCTTTTGAAGGTAAAAGACAATTAGGCTTAATCTTTCCAGACTTCAAATCAGTTTTTAACCAATCCATAAGCCATTTGGCAATAACAACGGCTTTTGATTCGGTAACATTTTTCAAATCAGGAAGTTCAACACTTATATCGGAAATATTAATCTGATTTAGTTCTGATTTTTGTGGCAAAATAAAGTTATGTTGAGTCATCTACACACACCTTCTACGTAATAGTACACTATTTATAAAAAAACAGCAATAAATTTTTTGTTATTTTATTAAGAAACATTAAAAAAGACCGCAAAAAATTGCGGTCTAAACTAAATCCCAAATCTGTGTAACCGTTCTCGAGAAATTATTCCAATAACTCTTCGAGAATAGCGGCATTTTTGCCTGCAGTGGTAGATTCACGAACTTTTTGTTTGTAAATATAAGTTCTCAAAGCTTCACGAATCAATTCACTGCGCGAGCGATTTTCACCGTCTGCAACCTGATCAATTTTGTTCAAAAACTCTTCGGGCATAGAAATAAGTACTCGTGCCATATATTCTCCTTTTCTTGTCTAAAATAATTCTCGCTATACTATATTAAAAACATTTGCCTTAAAAAAAGTGCTAAAGATTATATTATTTTTATATACTCATTTTCAAAAGGCTTACCCACAAAAGCTTTCAGGCTTTTTTATTTATTAATAAATCTTTACATAGACTCAAAAGGTTGAAAAAACTAACACCGTAATATATAATAAAAAAATAA
>CAOJDT010000097.1 GCA_948433295.1 uncultured bacterium | reverse complement strand
ACTCCCCATAACGGGGAGTTTTTATTTTAGAATTTTTTCATTTTCGCAATCTGTAATCGGTATTGTAAAACCGAATTTGCATTTATCATCAGGAAGCTTTTCTGCATAAATTTTTCCGTTATGCAGATTAATTATTTCTTTGGACAAATACAATCCTAATCCTGTACTGAATTTATTGAATTTCGAATTCTCCAGGGTTCGAAATTTTTCAAAAATATGGTCAAATGTTTCTGATGGTGAAAATTTACTCTGGTTAATAATATTTATATCCATTTTTTTACCGTCGGATTTTAGCGAAATTTCTATTTCTTTATCTTTTATGCCGTAAGTTACAGCATTAGAAAGAAGATTGACAAGCACACGTTTTAATTGTAATCTGTCGGCATTTATATAATTGTCTGCCAGTTCATTTTTAATTTTTATTCGGGCAGGATTGTTGTCTTTCAGGTAACGAACTTCATTTTGAACCTCTGTAATTAGTTCGTTCATGTTGAATTTTTCGGGGATAAGTTTGATAATTCCGTTCTCGTAAATGTATGTCTGTATGAGTGTTGATACTATATTATTTAAATGGATACTTGAACCGTACATTATCTCCAACATATTTTGTTGAGTTTTTGTAAAGGTTCCGCAACTTCCGTTAAGAAGAAGTTTTAATGCTTGAACCAAAGAGGTTGACGGAGTTTTTAAATCATGTGAAAGATGTGCTACAAAAGCGGTTTTTTGTTCTGCAATCATTTTTTCTTTATCAATATTTTCAAGACAAACCAGAATTTTGTTAATCTGTTTATGTCTGTCTTTAATCGGCATTTTAAATATTTTATACCAGTGTGCGCCGTTATTGTTGAATGCAATTTGCCTGTAAGAAATAGTAAAAGTTTTGTTTTCTTTGATAAAATCATCATCCTGACAACTGATTCGATATAATTCTTCCGGATAAATCGCTGCAAGGTTAAGTTTTTTGAGGTCTTTTTGACTACACTGCAATTCTTTTATAAATTTGTCGTTTGCTTTTATAATTCTGCCCTTGCAATCTTTTATATAAATAATAAAAGGCGAATTGCCCATAAAAGCGTCAAAGTTTTCTAAGTCATAATTCTTTTCACGTTTTTTAGTAAAATCGTATACTAATATTACTGCAAATATTATTGCTAACGAATTAAAAATAAAATTTTGCATAACCTAACTCATATTTATTTACTTTTTATATATCTAACTAATTTTGAGTATATCATGACGATATTATCTGTAAAGATTATATGAATAATATAGTTCATTTTTGTGAATAAATATTAAGGTGTTTTGATTTTTAAATACTAAAACTTCCGAATTCATCCTAGCCATAACAGCGCATTATTTATTGCTGTTTTAAGTTTAAAATGCCTCTGTTACCAAATATGAAAGGAGTTATTATGACATTTAATCCGTTAGAGGAAAAAGGGATTCCTATTGAAAAACAGTTGAGGGACTGGCATGATATAGCAAAAAGAAAGTTTAATAAATACGAAGTAGATTGTTACAGCAGAACACGTCAAATTTTAATGAACGGAATAGAGGTTGAGGCGTGGAATTTTAAACATTGCTTTTCGAGAATCTGCGACGATGAAGAAACAATGAAGTATCTTGCAATAACAAAGAGAATCGAAGATCAACAACAGACTACAGTGAATTGGATGTCACCGTGTGACCAATCTGTTTTGGAGACAACTTTGGGATATGAACAGGTTGCTGTTGATTTGACGGCATGGCTTGCACAAAATGAACCGGATGATTATGTGAGAGAAACTTTCAATTTTGGCTTGTTGGAAGACTTTGACCATCTTTACAGATACAGTCAGTGGGCATATATGATTCACGGTATTAATCCTGATGAGATTGTTCAGGCGCAAACTGATATTATGCTTGGTCGTCCTACTCAAAACCACCATAACTGTAATGTTTTGAGATTACGTAAACATTATGATAAAGCTACAGCTGCACCTCAGACTAAAGTTAATATTCTGACTCTGGTTGCAGGAGAACAGCAAACCCACAATTATTACGCAGAACATGGTATGCAGTACGGAAACCATACTTTGAGAGAAACTTATGCGGAAATTAAAGACGTTGAAGAAGAACACGTAAATATGTATGAATCTCTAGCCGATCCTACGGAATCTTTCTATGAAAAGGCATTATTACATGAATTCACTGAGGTTTGCAACTATTATACATGTTATAAAGATGAAGGAGATGAGATGATGAAACCCGTCTGGGAACTTTTCCTTGCGCAGGAACTCGGACATCTTCATCAGGCTGCTTTGCTGTTTAAAGAAAATGAAAGACGTGATCCCGAAGAAGTTATCGGCAAAGAAATAGTAATTCCTTGTCACTTTGAATCTCAAAAAGAATATGTAAGAAACATTCTTGAAAACGAAATCGACAAACGTATAGGTACTAAAAAAGATTACACTACAATCAGTAAACTTCCTGACGATTGGGCAAGCTATGAAGTTCAAAAAACCGTAAATGCAAAAGGTTCGCCGACTGAATGTACAATTAACCTTATTGCAGAAGCAAAAGACAGAGATATTATTCTCGCAGACGAAAAACTTAAAAAAGAAGCTCCAAAACTTTTGAAACGAGGACTTCAACCTGAGGCTCAGGCTCCTGATACTGTTAGTGTCGAAGAATATAAAGAAATGAGTACAAAAACATTTGAATTTTAATCAAATAAAAAAGGGAAGCCAAAAACTTCCCTTTTTTTACGCCTAAATCCAGGCAAGTCCGAGTGACAGGATAGATAGGAGAAGTGCTCCGAGGAATGCACTCCAGAAACCGTTAACTTCAACGCCGGGAACAAGATATGCAACGAACATAAATAACAGAGCGTTAATTACGAGTATGAAGATACCGAGAGTCAGAATGTTAATAGGCAGTGTAAGGAATACGAGAATCGGCTTGATAAAAACGTTCACAAGCGCAACGACGGCAGCGGCGATTAATGCTGTTACAAAGTTAGAAATTGTGATTCCCGGAACAACCCAGCCTACAAACATCATAGCAAGAGCCAGACCTATCCATTTTAAAAATAATACACCCATATATTCTCCTTTTGTTTTTCCGTTTATTTATTGGAACGGCAAGTGTAATTTATATAAACAATTATATAAGACCGTTGAGGTTCTTTCATTACCCGAAATGCTTATAAAAAAGGCGCCGTCTTTTAAGACGGCGCCTTAGAAAATGTTAATTCATAAAATGTGAGGCTATTGCCATTACTATGAATACTACTATTAAAAATAGCACACCACCTATTACTTCAGAGTGGTTATATAAAAATTGTGATTTATTGTTATTTTCGTTATTCATAAAATACTCCTTAAATTAAGAATTTTAAATAAATATAGATTGAACTGAGTGCTAGAGAAGTAAACATAACAATCACACCGTATTTCATAAATCTCATAAATGAAATCGGATGATTATTTGCCGCAGCGGTTTCCGAAACAATAACGTTAGCGGCAGCTCCGATAATAGTCATGTTTCCGCCCAGACAAGCTCCGAGTGATAAACACCACCACAGAGGTTCTGTGTAGGCCGTTCCCATAACTCTCTGGATTTCGAGAATCATCGGAGTCATAGTCGCTGTGTAAGGGATATTGTCAATAATACCCGAGATTACGCCCGAGCCCCAGAGGATAAGCAGTGCAGTGGCTTTTTCCGAACCCTGAGTTACGCCGAGAATCCATTTTGCCATAAGCGCAATTCCGCCCGAAGCTTCCACCCCGCCGATTATGATGAATAAGCCGATAAAGAAGAAAATGGTGTTCCATTCTACTTCTTTGAATAAATCGGACGGTTTTTCAAATATTAACAAAATACTTGCGCCGAGCATTGCCATAACCGAAGTCTCAATATGAGTTACATCGTGCAGGACAAATCCTAAGATTACGCCTGCAAGTACAATAAGGCTTCTTATTAAAAGCGGTTTGTCTTTAATCGTCTTACTGTTGTCAATTTCGGTAATACTTGCCATTCGTTCTTTTGTCGTAACAAGTTGTTTTTTGAAGAACAATGAAAGCATTGTAAGTACTATAATCAATATAACCGCCACAATTAATGTGAGTTCTCTAACAAAGTCCATAAACGACAAACCTGCGGCACTTCCGATAATAATATTCGGAGGGTCTCCGATAAGTGTCGCGGTTCCGCCAATGTTTGAGGCAAAAACCTCCGTCATTAAAAACGGAATCGGATTTATGTCGAGTTTCTTTGCGATAAAGAAAGTAATAGGCATAATCAATATAACGGTTGTTACGTTATCCAGAAATGCCGAAGTTATTGCAGTGAACAATCCGAGTACAAAAAGAATTACAATCGGTTTTCCTTTTGTATGTTTTAAAAGTTCGTTCGCAATCCAGTTGAACATCCCGCTTTTTGTAGCAATACTTACTATAATCATCATTGAAACAAGTAAGAATATTACGTTGAAGTCGATGAAATTAATAAAGTAAAGCGGATTGATTCCTCCGTCTGCAAATTTTGTCTGGCTTAAAAGCCCTAACAGAATTGTCGTTACTGCACCGAGAAGTGCTACTGTTACTTTTGGTATTTTTTCAAGCGCAATAAATACATACGATATAAGTAAAATTGCCGCCGAAATGCAGACACCGTGTGCCTGTACAAAGTTTAGTATATCCATTTTCAATTTTTCTCCTTTTATAATATTTAATTTTTCAAACAATGAAAAATTTTAAGGAGCGCGAGGATAAAGATTATATTTTATATTTTTAAAATCGGTATTGTTATTTTGGGCAACAAGATTAGAAAATTCATAATCAATATTTAAAGATTGGTTATTTAACTTATCAGCGTGAAAAGATTCTGTTGTCTGATTAAAATTTTCTGAATCTTTATCGCTTTCGTGAATGGTTGTATGTTCTTTGTTGACAAAATTTTCGTGGTGCAAGAATGCAGAATCTTTACCAATCTGAGTTTTGGAATGGATTTGTATAAATTGCGGCGCTGCAGCGTTAGAAAACGATGCGTTTGCTCCTGTAATTATAAAACTTGCCAGAAATATGAAAATTATCGTCAAATATTTTTTCATACATAAAATAATAAATTAAAAATACGATTTTTCAATAACCTTGTTATTTTAGTGAATTTATGCTATTTTTTTGTTAAAAGTGTAAAATTTGAGGTTGTTATGAATAAAAATAAAATTTTTCTAATATGCGTTTTCGTAATAACAGGAATGTTATGTTTAGTTTGTGCAGGATTGGTTGTATATAACAATATTCCGTTTAAGGTAAATGCAATTGTTTACCCAGAAGTTATAAGTGTTAACTCTGATATTCAAGGTGTTGTCAAAGAGGTTTTTGTAAATAATGACCAGGAAGTTAAAAAAGGTCAGATTCTTGCGGAAATCGAATATTCCGACGGTAATGACATGTCCGAAAAGGTTTCTTCTCAGGATAAAATTTTATCCTCAGCAAAAGTAGAACTTGATAACGCAAAAAATGATTATCAAAACTCAGTTTCAATGTATAAAGACGGGGTTATTTCACAGGAGCAATATGACAAAGCTCTTAATCGTCTTACTTTTGCCCAAAATAATTACAAGTCTGCTCTCGCAAAATCTGTTGCTCTAAAAAATAATGCAAAAAATACTACAAAAATAAAACAAATTGTAGCAAATCAAGATGCTTATGTTGATTCAATTAAAGTAAATTCAGGTTTTAAAACAGATGTTGATACGCAGTTGATGATATTATCATCAAAAGGAGAACCTCAAATTACAGCTTATGTCAGTGAAAACAAAGTAAAGAAAATTAAAGAGAATAATGAAGTAAAAATAAAAATTAATTCTTTTAAAGACAAAGTTTTTAAAGGTAATATTCTGGTTGTTTCAGATAGGGCATATTCGGTAGATGGATATGACACGCCGGTGTATATTGTACAGATAAAATTTACTGATGATATTTCCGCGTTTCCGCTAGAACGTGGGGCGGAAGTAAGTGTTACTTTTTAAATAAGAAAGGAGAAGGTATGAAAACCATTGATATGACTGCATTTTCGGGGGGGGG
>CAOJDT010000096.1 GCA_948433295.1 uncultured bacterium | reverse complement strand
CCCCCCCCCCCCCCCCCCCCCCCCCCCCCCCCCCCCCCCCCCCCCCCCCACGATCTTATAGCTGAGCTTTCACCCTTGCGGAGGTTTTAATCACCTTAGGCATAATCGGAATAGTAGCGGCGATGACTTTGCCGACGCTGATTCAAAAGCATCAGGAGAAAGTAACGGTTACTCAATTGAAGAAATCGTACAGTATATTATCTCAGGCATTGAATTTTGCGATTGCTGAGAACGGTACTGTAGATAACTGGAAAATGTATACTTTTGAAGAAGACAGGGGCGAAGATGAAGGTAGTGTTGAGATGACAATCTTTGAGCCGTATAATCTAACAAAAAATTTGAAATTTTCAAAAGATTGCGGATTTAAGGCTGACGGATGTTTTATTGATAACGGATATGAGCATCTAAATGGAGCAAAATCGAGAAATTTTGAAAAATTAACAAGATATTATAAAGGGATTCTTGCGGACGGTACCGCGATTGCATTGCAAGGCTACAATGTATGTGGTAATGTAACCGGTCATTGCGGCGAAATCTGGGTAGATGTAAACGGTCATAAAAAACCGAATGTTGTAGGTAAAGACGTTTTTTTATTTATTTTTACAAAAAACAAGCTTGTTCCTTATAAAGCTACTGACAGGGCTTCCAGCATTTACAACGGACCTCTTTCAAAGACACAATGTCGTTTTCAAGAGGCCGGTTATGATTGTGCAAATTGGGTTATGACATATGAAAATCTGGATTATCTTCATTGCGATGACTTGAGTTATTCAGGAAAGACTAAATGTAAATAACGTTTTCTTATGATATAATGCCAATATGGAAGCAAAAGAGCTGATTAAGTATATCAGAGGTTTGGGTATTGAAGTTCACACGTCTACAAAGGCGCGCGGGCATCTCGGTTTTTTTCTGAAAAACAGGATTGATATCTCGAAAAATATTCCCGAACATAGAGTTGTCCCGACTTTGCTTCATGAATTTGCGCATTATATTCATTATGGGCTTGAACCTGAAATGCACAGAACCGGCGGTAGTTTCGGTGTTATTTTTAAAGAAGATAATCCTGTTTTTGAAGAGGAACTTTTTAAGGTTACGAATTTCGTCGATGAAAATTCTCTTTGCGTAAAGCTTTACGAAAACAAAGACAGGATTAAGCTTCTTATAAAAGATTACGAGAACGAGATAAAAAAAGATTATCCCGAATTTCAGCGCTCTAAAAAGTTTAAACAATTTGATAAGTATATTAAAAAATCAAAGGCGCGTTATCTCTTAAAGTATGACAGGGTAAAGCTTATAGGCGGTTTCTTTAAAAAGAAAGAGGATATTTTTTCAGTGGCAAATGTCGAAAATGATTTTCCTGATATGCCAAAAGCTTTTGCATATTATATTAAATTACGTTCGGCACAACGAAAACAGTCAAGGGTTTCGGCAAGAATTAACAAACTCAGAAAATATTACACAAAACCATGTGAACTTTTTGCAAGGCTCGTAGAAGGATTGTATTTGGATAAAGAATGGGTTTGTGCACTTGCTCCTTATTCTACGGTTAAGTTTTTCAGGCTACTGAACGAAGGATATTACGGAGAATTAGAAAATATATTGAAGTTTTAAATTAAGTCTAAACCCTGCCGTACATATCCTCGTAACGAATAATGTCTTCTTCGATAAGAATATCGCCTTTTTGAACTTCTATAACTTCGACATCCTCGTTATAAGGGTTTTGAAGCGAGTGGATTGCTTTCACAGGAATATCAATACTGTGGCCCGGTGAAAGAATATGTTCTTTACCTTCCAGAACAACTTTTGCCGTACCGTTCAAAACAACCCAGTGTTCGCTTCTGTGATTGTGAGATTGTACGGAAAGTTTTTGCCCCTGTTTTACGTGGATTATTTTTGTCTGAAAACCTGTGCCCTGTGCGATTACCGTATAGAATCCCCAAGGTCGGTATACTGTTTTATGAACCAGATGGGTGTCATCATTCTGTTTTTTTAAGGTTTCATAAATATGTTTTACATCCTGAGTTTTATCTTTTTTACATGCAAGAATAGCGTCTTCGGTTTCTACAATAACCGTATCTTCCAAACCGATTGTAGTTACAAGTTTTGAAGATGCGTAGACGAAAGAATTTTTGGAATCCTTATCTATTACGTGACCGATAAATACGTTGTTGTTCTTGTCTTTCGGACTGACGTCATAAATTGACTGCCACGAACCCAAATCATTCCAATCGCTTTCAAGTTTTAGTAATGCGATTTTGTCGGATTTTTCCATAATCGCGTAGTCAATAGAAATCGACGGCATTTTATCAAATTCTAAAAACGGAATATCTTTTGATTTTGTAAAATCTATTTGTGCTGTAATTTTTGCTATTTCAGGGGCAAGTTGTTCAATTTCTTTTATCATAGTGGAAGCTTTGAACATGAAAATTCCGCTGTTCCAGAAATAAGTGCCTTCTTTTAAATATTTTTTTGCGGTTTCAAGATCTGGTTTTTCTACGAATTCTTTAACCTTATAACCTGTTTCAAGAGGTTTGAGAGTATTAATGTAACCATAGCCTGTTTCAGGGTAATTCGGCTGGATTCCGAAAGTTACAATGTAACCTTCTTTTGCAAGTTTTTCACCCTTTTTTACCGTAGCAAGAAATTTTTCATTATCTTTTATTAAGTGGTCCGAAGGAACTACAAGGATAACATCATCTTCATCGGATTGCTGCATAATATATTTTGCTGCACAGGCAATTGCGGGCGCAGTGTTTTTTGCAACGGGTTCCGAGAGGACAACAGGTGTGCTGCATAATTCTTGAATTTGCATTTTGACATTTGCAGCGTGTTTTGTGTTTGTAATGCTTAAAATATTACTTTCGTCCATACAATGAGAAAGTCTTTCGAAAGTACTTTGCAAAAGGCTTTTGTTTGAGATTAAGTTCAATAATTGTTTTGGGTAAAGTTCTCTTGATAATGGCCATAAGCGGCTTCCCGAACCCCCTGCAAGAATAATTCCGTACATATTTGCTCCTCTTTACTTAATGATTAACAACATTATATTATAAAAATATATATTGAGCCTTAAATGTAAAGTTTTTCTACATAAAGCATGTTATTGGAATCAAATACCGACCGAAGGTTGGTCAGGATTAGAGGCACTTAACAAAACAACAACAGGATGTGCACTGTCTGAGCGAAGCGAGTTTGCACATCTCAGGTTGAGTTTAGTGCCTGTATTTAGTCAGCCGGTTTTTCTTTCTTGTCCAGTATTCTTTCTTTTTGCCCGGCTCAAAAAGAAAGGATTACTGGTGCGGTTTCAGGGGCGCATAGCCCCTGAAACATAATTTAATGTTAATTAAATGTATTATGCTTAATGTAACTTTTTTTGAAAAATTTTGCGTTGGCAAAATTCTCTGTTACTATATTATAACGATGATTAGTTTAAAGACGAAAAAAATAGCTGTAGGTTGTGCCGTTTTATTTTGCTCTGCCGCATTTTTGGCGGGAGTTTTTCTCTATCAGCCGCCCGCTAAAACAAAACAAATTTATTCTCAAGCTCTCGGCGATATGAAAAATGAAAATTATTCCAATGCGTATTATCTTTTTTCAAAAGTCGGTCTTTTTTCAAACCTTAAACCGGTTGCCGTATACCATCAGGCTGAATGCGCAGATAAGCTTGAAGATTATGATTCCGCGGTAAAAAAATATAAAATGGTTTTCAGGTTTTTTCCTTCAAGCAAGTTAAGTATTAAAGCAAAATATCTTGCGGCTCAAAATCTAATAAAAACTAATCCTAATCTTGCAAAAAAATATTTTAAAGAAATTATTGAAAAGGCTCCGAATTCTGATTATGCAATTGCTGCAGAATATTATTTGGGCCTGCTTTTGATGAGAAGTTATACTGAATCCGAAGATGCAATTTTTCCGCTTTCCGCTAAAACAGATGTGGAAAATTATTTAAGGCATTATCTCAAAAAAGCACCATCAGGAAGACTTGCGATAAATGTCGTTAACAATTGGTTGAGTATTGATAAATCTGTTGCAACGGATGATTATTTGATGATGGCAAAATCATGCTATCTTCTCGGTGATTATCAAAAAGCTAAAGAAATTTTGGATAAACTTAATCTCAAAGAAAGTTGGGCGCTTGATGTTCAAAATTCTTATGCACTTAATAATCTGCCGCGTGCGAAATATTTGACCGAATGGGGGCTTATGCACCATGCTCAATATATTGATGAAGAAGAAATCGTTGCTGCAATTAATACTTATTTAAAATTAGCGCCAACAAAATCGCAGGGTGCCACAAAATTGTTTTACCTGGCAAATTCTAAAGGTAAAGATTATATATGGGATTTGAAGTGCTCATACTCAGAAACTAAAGATAAATCAAAATGTTTTAAAGATTTTTATTTGAAATATCCTGACAGTAAATACGTCGATGATGCGCTTTCGCAAATATTTTTGGAAACAATACGATTGCGAGATTATAACAACGCAAAAAAAATAGGAACTGAATTTATTAATAAATTTAAAAATTCGCAATACACCCCTATGGTCATGTACTGGATGGGTAAACTTTGCGAAAGGACTCAAGATTATAGCGGTTATATGAGTTATTATAAGAGCGTAATTGCAAAATATCCTGATACTTATTACGCATATCGAGCTTACCTTCACATGAATCATACGCCGGGACCGTTAATTACAAGTTTTATAAACGAACGGGACGTTGTTTATCCTTATAAAGTCAAACCTGCGCTGTTTGTAACACTTGCAGAACTTGGCGATTTTGATGTGCTTGAGGATCTTGCAAACGGTGACGATTTTATAAAAAGCTGGGTTTATTATAAGAAAGGTGATTTTACAAAATCAGTTATTTCGGCAAGAAACGCAATGGAAAAACTTGCCATAAAGCCTGATAAATATGATGTTCGTTGGAGATTGGTTTATCCGTTACATTTCTATTCTGACATAAAAAAATACGCTGAAATGTCAGGAAATAATCCTCCGCTCATGCTTTCAATAGTAAAAGAAGAAAGTCATTTTAATCCGTCTGCAAAAAGTTCAGCAGGTGCGACGGGATTAATGCAGCTTATGCCTCAGACTGCCGCTGAAGTTGCAGAACGAAGAGGGATAGAAAAATTTTCTCTTTTTGATTCAAAACAAAATGTCATGCTCGGAAACTATTACTATTCCTTGCTTAAGCAGCAATTGGCAGGAAGAGATATTTCCGCAGTAGCAGCCTATAACGGCGGAATCGGTTCCGTAAACAATTGGGCGAAATCTCTTTACTATAATGATGCGGATGAATTTATCGAACAGATTCCATATCCTGAAACAAAACATTATGTAAAAAAAGTGTTTAAAAGTTACTGGAATTATATAAGAATATATTCGGGTAATGAATAAAAAATCTGCCATAATTAATGGCAGATTTTTTTTATGAAACATGCTTTATCTAAATCATGTTTTTTCTGATTCTTTCTTTAGCCTTATCTATCTCTCTGATTCGTTTTTCGTTATCTGCAACAAGTTTTTTGACAGCTTTTCTTTCTGCCTTAACCGTTTGATATCTCGCTTCAACTTCAGCATATTTAGCCTTGTTATTTAATAATTCGTTTCTGATATCAACAAGGGCATTGTCTAATTGCAGAATAGAATTTTGCATTTTAGTGTTGCCCGCAAGATCATTTGTAGCTGTAGTTGTTCTTACTGCAGGGGTGGTTGTAGAAGTAGATGCCGCTACTTTTTTTGCAGAAGGATTGTAACTTACATCGTCAAAGTTGAGCGGTGTGAAAGCATTGCCGTCAGCGAATGCTGAGCATGAGCATGCAATCATTACGGCAAACGAAATAAATAAATTTTTTGATGACTTTATCATGGAAAATCTCCTCTCTGAATTTTTCAATATTTAATCATGTTACAGTATACGCTATTTTTAGCCGTCCCGCTTCATACAAATAAACGAGAAAACTTAGGCGGAACAAATTTAAAATATATGCGTCTATTTAAAATGTAATGAATTGTAAACTGGTGAAAACTATTGCAATTAGTGAGTTTGATAATTTTATGCAAAAATAAATTTAACATAAAGCTTGATTTAAAAATTTGTTTTGCATAACATAGAACTTGCGCAGAGGCGCAATGAACATTAAAAATCAAAAGCCGAAGTTAAGTTTTATAAATAGTTTTAAATTAATTTTTTAAAAACCACTTGACAAAGAAAATTTTAAGAGTTACAATATTAAATGTGCGAAATGCACTGAACTTAAAATCGAATTAAGAAAAGTAAAGAATTTAAAATTAAAGCTTGACAAAAAAGATTTAAGTAATAAGATAATAAATGCCGTGATAAACGGTTCTCAAACTGAGGATTTTGGAAGTTTGAGTTTGTAAAAGGTTTTAACCTTTTGAAAAAGATTGCCCCGACTTGGTTTGTAATCTGCAAATAGATAAATTTAATGACTCCTTACCTAAGACGGGAAACTTGTTTGAACCTTGAAAACAGAATAGTGAAGACGAAAAAACTTGTTAATTCGTAAGAA
>CAOJDT010000095.1 GCA_948433295.1 uncultured bacterium | reverse complement strand
CGCAGATTTCAAATCGGTCTTAAAACCTTGTGGTGAGAGGTTTCTAGAAAGCCCCCCCCCCCGCAAAGTCAGTCATAGAGTGTTTATCCATATACATTCCTCTCTTTTGCAATTTTACTAACTTTATTATATTAACAAATATTTAAAACATTGTCAACAAAAATAAAAGCGCCCTGAAATTAATCAGAGCGCTTTTTTATGAGATAATACTCATTTCCCTATTTTCTTGTAGGTATTCTCATTGCGTAGAATGAACGGATTACGAAAATCAACGCAATAACAAGGAATACGGCACCGACTATCGGAGCAATATCGCGGAAAGATTCACTGATAGCGATTTCCATTGCAAGCAATCCGAAAAGTGTTGTGAATTTGATAATCGGATTCATAGCAACCGATGAAGTATCCTTGAACGGATCACCAACAGTGTCACCGACAACCGTTGCTTCATGAAGCGGTGTTCCTTTTTCTTTCATATCAACTTCAACGATTTTCTTAGCGTTATCCCAGCATCCGCCCGCATTTGCCATAAATACAGCCTGGAATAATCCGAATACCGCAATAGCGATTAAGTAACTTACAAAGAAAGCTACAGGAGCGTTTGCCCCGTGATAAGGCGCCGACAAACACGCAAGTGATAATGCAAATGCAAACAATGCGATAAAGATATTAACCATACCTTTTTGCGCGTATTGCGTACAAATTTTTACTACTTCTTTTGAATTTGCAACATTTGCACTCTTAGAATCTGCATCATCAAGTTTGATATTTTCTTTAATGTATTCAACAGCACGGTAAGCACCTGTGGTTACAGCCTGCATAGATGCGCCGCTGAACCAGTAAATTACCGCACCACCTGTCAGTAAACCAAGTAAGGTATACGGGTTTAACATATTCAAAGTGTCTTCAGGTCTGATACCGAGAGTATTTTGGATTACAAGAATCAATGAGAAAATCATTGTTGTCGCACCAACTACAGCAGTACCGATAAGCACAGGTTTTGAAGTTGCTTTGAATGTATTACCCGCACCGTCGTTTTCTTCCAAATATTGTTTTGCGTTTTCAAAATCAGGTTTAAAACCGTAATCTCTTTCGATTTCACCTGCAACGTCAGGAATTTCTTCGATTAAAGATAGTTCGTAAACTGATTGAGCGTTATCCGTAACAGGACCATAGCTGTCAACAGCAATTGTGACAGGACCCATTCCCAAGAATCCGAAAGCAACAAGTCCGAATGCAAATACAGACGGATAAATCATTGTGCTTGCAGGAATATGTAAACTTGCAACATAAGCAAGCGCCATTAATAAAACGATTACCATACCAATCCAGAACGCGCTGAAATTACCCGCAACGATACCTGAAAGGATTGTGAGAGAAGCTCCGCCTTCTTTAGAAGCGGTAACAACTTCTGCTGTATGTTTTGCCTTAGGTGACGTAAATATTTTGGTAAATTCCGGAATCAATGCAGCCCCAAGGGTTCCGCAAGAAATGATTACGGAAAGAATTAACCATAAATTTCCGCCCATTGGAGCCAACAACCAGTGGCTTACGCCGAAGGTCATAACGATTGATAAGATTGAAGTCAACCATACAAGATTTGTCAAAGGTTGTTCAAAATCGAATTTTTCAGCTTTTTTAGCGTAAATTCTGTCAACAATTCCGTTAATCCAGTATGCTACAACGGAAGTTACAATCATCAGGAATCTCATTACGAAAATCCATGTCAAAAGTTGAACCTGATTTTCTTCACCGATTACGGCAAGAAGAATAAACGAAACAAGCGCAACCCCTGTTACACCATAAGTTTCAAATCCATCAGCAGTAGGTCCGACAGAATCACCTGCGTTATCACCTGTACAATCAGCGATTACTCCGGGGTTACGAGGGTCGTCTTCTTTAATTCCGAATTGAATTTTCATCAAGTCTGAACCGATATCGGCAATCTTTGTAAAAATACCGCCCGCAACACGTAATGCAGAAGCACCCAAAGATTCACCGATTGCAAACCCGATAAAGCAAGCGCCTGCAAGATGTCCAGGTACAAACAATAAAATAGTAAGCATAAGTATCAATTCAACGGATACAAGAAGAACTCCGATAGACATACCCGCTTTTAACGGAATATTTAAAATATCAAGCGGTTTACCTTTAAGTGAAACAAAGGCTGTTCTTGCATTTGCAAGAGTATTCATTCTGATACCGAACCATGCAACGGCGTAAGAACCGAGAATACCGATTACTGACCATCCCAGAATCGTCAATACTCCCGAAATACCCATATGTTGCAAGTATCCGAAATAAAATGCTATACATAAGCCGATAAGAACTTCCAGAACGAGCAAAAATTTACCCTGTTGAATCAAGTAAGTTTTGCATGTTTCAAAAATAGTGTTTCCGACTTCTGCCATAGCTTTGTGAACGTCAAGTTTTTTAATACGCAAAAATTCGATGAAACCGAAAAACAAACCGATAACAGAAATAACCATCCCGATTAAGAGCAGGTTATAACTGTCAGAGCTGATGTCTTTGATACTCGGAACAATCAAATCAGCTTCTCCCGCCAGAGCAGGAGAAATCCCCAGAAGCAAGGTCGCAAACAATGCGAAAAGCGCTTTTGGAGCAGTCAACTTTTTAAACATAATCTCTCCCTTCTAAATGTAAAATTTAACTGTAATATTATAATCTAATTACAAATTTTAAACAATATTACAAAAATAAATCATACACTCGTATGAGAGGGGGATGTATACGATGGCTTCCTTACATTTTAGTGTCAGTATAACGTGCCTGTGGGACATTAAAACTTATTTTTCAACAAATTTGAATTAATGTATTGTTTATGTTATTTTCAAAACAAATTTAAGGATTTATATTATGAGTATTGAAGAAGATTTGCAGGACGTGAAAGATATGTGTCAGTATTGCGACAAGTGTTCTTTGTCGCAGACTCGTACGAATATCGTCTTTTCGGGAGGAATTCCAAATCACAAAATGATGCTTATAGGCGAAGCCCCGGGGTATTATGAAGATCAGAAAGGGGAACCTTTCGTCGGAAAAGCAGGACAGCTTTTGGATAAAATCTTCGCATCTGTCGGATTATCAAGACAAAAAGACGTTTACATATGCAATACTCTCAAATGCCGGCCGCCTAACAACAGAGATCCGCTGCCGGAAGAAAAAGCGGCTTGTTACCCTTATCTTGAGGCTCAGATAGAAATTCTGAAGCCGAAAATCATACTTATTTGCGGAAAAGTTGCGCTTGCAACGATGTTAAATAACAATGTCGGAATAACCGGAGTTCGCGGAAAATGGTTTGACGGCCCTTTTGGAAGCAAAATGATGCCGATTTTTCACCCCTCATATCTTTTGCGTAACGAATCCCGCGAAAAAGGCAGCCCTAAATGGCTTATGTGGCAGGATATTCAGGAAATCAAAAAGGCTTATGACGCTTTAGATTAAGCTTTTTTCTTAGTCTTTAACAGAAAAATCAGCGGTATGATAATTACGCACAACAACGCAAGAACTGTAAACGCATCAAAAAACGAAGCAAGTTTTGATTGCTGTAAAAGTTCTCTGTAAAGCATTCCGTTTGCTTTTCTTGTTGCAAGTACCGACGGATAATGCATTAAGAACTTACTTTTCAACGCCATAAGTTTATATTGGAACATAACATTATGCGCAGAAAGATTTCCTACGAGATAATTTTGATGAACCTGCGAAACTCTTGCAATAAAAGTTGCGGACAAAGCAGTCGCAATTGCAGTAACAATATTTTTAAATAAAGCGTGCAGGGCGGCTGCATCTGCGTTTTTTGACGGAGGAAGCGTCTGAAAAGAAAGTGCCGTAATAGGAACAAATGCCGTCGGAACCCCGATACACAAAAGAATATTCGGCAAAATTACGCTTTCCATTGACGAAGTCGGATTCATTTGAGTAAGCATCAAAATTGACACACCCATAATTAAAAACCCTATTGTTGCAAGGATTTTAGGTTTAACAAATCTGGAAATTTCGCCGACAGCGATTAATCCAACAAAACAAATTATTGCACGCGGAAACATCGCAAGCCCCGACATTGAAGGACTGTAACCCAAAAGACTCTGTATAAACATAGGAACAAGCAAAAGCGTTGAATAAAGCATTACGTTAATCAAAGAACTTACTGCGGTCCCTATGAGAAAGTTTCTGTCCTTAAACACCCGGATATCAATAACGGGATATTTATATTCCAATTCCCACACGTAAAAGAAGACAAACGAGAAAATACAAATTCCCGTAAGCCAGCATATCCACGCTTCATCAAACCAGTTATACTGTTGCCCTCTATCCAGAACAATCTGCATACAAGCCATTGCTATTACAATCGCAGTGTAGCCTATGATATCAAACTTTTTATTATACTTTTGTTTCTCGGGCTTGTCAGAAGGGACAAAAAGTTTTACGAGTAAAAAAGAAAGCATACACAGCGGAATATTTATAATAAAAATCCACTGCCACGACCAGTTGTCAGTCAGATAGCCTCCCATAAAAGGACCCGCAAGCGGCGAAAACATAGCCGCAACGCCGAACAAACCCATTGCCACCCCGCGCTGCTCTTCCGGAAAAACTTCCAACAATATCGCCTGACATAAAGGGAGAATACAGCCGCTTCCGATACCCTGAACTATTCTTGCCGCAATAAGTGAGGCGAGGTTCGGTGCCAGAATACATAAAAGGCACCCTAGACAGAAGAGCCAAATGCTATAGTACATAAGAAGTTTTTTGCCGATAGTTCTTACAAGATAACCTGTTACGGGAAGCATTATCCCGCCCGAAATTATGTAACAGGTAATTACGGTATTTGCCTCATACTGTGTTGCGCCATAAAATCCAGCAATATGCGGCTGACTTACGTTTGTTGCAGACGATGCCGCAAGCGCAAGGAAAGACGGCAGCAATACCGAAATTGCGACGATATAAGGATTTACTTTTTTCGGGGCTGTATCTTCCATTGTTATTTCACTTTAACCTTTGGTACCACGGACATTCCCGGAACAATGTTGTAATCGGAAATATCTTCTTTAAAAATAATTTTCACAGGAACACGCTGAACGATTTTTACGTAACTTCCGACAGCATTTTCAGGAGGAAAAAGGCTTGATTTTGCGCCGGTTGAACGTTGAATACTCTGAACTTCGCCTTTGAATCTTTTATTCGGGTAAGTGTCAACTTTAATTGAAACTTTTTGTTTGTCACGCATATTTGTGAGTTGGCTTTCTTTGAAATTTGCCACAACCCAAACCTCATCGGGAACAATCTGCATAAGCGGTTGACCGATTTGAAGGTAGTTCCCCATTTCGACACTTCTTGCAGAAATCTTTCCGCTCTGAGGTGCGTAAATCTTTGTATATTTAAGATTCAACTTTGCCTGTTCAACTTCTGCTTCAAGACGCTGAATATTTGCATTCATCGACTCTGATTTTGCCTGATTGGAAGCAAGCGCGTGTTTTGCGGCCTGAGCTTTTTCATTTGTGGCTTTATTATCGGCTTGAGAGACTTCCAATTTTGTTTTACTGTTTTCAAAATCCTGTTTGGAAACAATCCCTTCTTTATACATCGCACTAAAACGCTGATGGTCTTTTTCCGCAAAATTCAATTTTGAACGTGCGGACGAAATATCTTCGACGGATTGATTAACATTTGCTTCGCCTTTAGCAACTTCTTTTTCCGTAACATTAAGTTCGGCTTTTGCCTGCGCAAGCTTTGCCTCAGCTTCTTTTAATTTTACTTCGTAGTCTGCGGGGTCGATTTCAACAAGCAAATCGCCTGCATTTACTTCATCGTTATCATCAACAAGAAGTTTAACTGCAGGACCCGACACTCGCGGAGCAACCGTAATCAATCTGCCTTCAACAAAAGCATCATCGGTTGACTGGTAATATGTTGCATGTATCGCTGCAAAAACCCCTATGAGAATAAGAATTCCCGCGGTAATCGACGGTACAATTACGCGTTTTTTCTTATATTCGGGGCGATTCTTTTTCACTCTCGCTTTACGTTGTTTCAAACGTTCTTTCGCTGATTCTTTATCTGGGGTGTTTTTATCTTCCATATTATAGTCCTCTTATATTTGTATATTTAATTCTTTTTCCAAATTCTCTTTAAACTTATTAAGCACCCGGAGGGTAGTTTCCAAATCTTCTTCACTAACCCCTTCAATAATATTCTGCCAGTGCTGGAGTACTGTAGGAATAACTTTCGCGTGAACTTCACGACCTTTTTCGGTAATAAATATTTTCTGAACCTGACGTTTATTCACATCGGTTTTTCTTGTAACCAGTTCCATGCCCTCGAGAATTTTTACGATTCTCGTAATATTCGGACGGTCTTTAAGCGTAATAGCACCAATCTGGCGTTGATACATTCCGTCATGTTCAATAAGAGCATGCAAAACCGTAAGCTGTTCCGGCGTAACTTCATGTTTATTTGCCGAAAATTTCTGCGTTGCTATGGCGCGCGTCATCTTTCCGATACGCACAAGTTTCATTCCTATTCGACTTTTTATTAATTCAAGTTG
>CAOJDT010000094.1 GCA_948433295.1 uncultured bacterium | reverse complement strand
AGAACCGAACAACAAAAAAAGATGTTCGGTTCTTTCTTTTTTTAGCAAAAAATTTTTTATTTGCTTTTTATATTATAACGTAATAATTTATAGAAAGGTTTAATCATGCATGTTAATAGTATAAAAAATTATAGTAGTAATTTTAATAAACCGTCTTTTCAGGCACGAGTAAAGTTGTCACCTGATAATATTGCGAAATTGGTCAAGCGTGACGTTTCTCCAGCTGATTTAGCCTCTTTAGGCACTTCGTCAAGTGGTTCTGTTGTAGGTTCTGCAACATCTCTGGTCGGTTCGGGCTTTGATACTCTTGCTTCAGCATTCACGCTACGTGCATCGGGTTCAAATTCATCAGGAATTGTACCTGTATTTATGGAGCATGCTGGCAGTTCGCTAGTACCATCAGTGTTGAACGCAACAAATGCACATCCTAGCGCGGCAGGTTCTCTTTTTTCTTCAATTGGTAATGCTCTTACTAATATTAATATAAAAATAAAAGACCCTTCTTAATAATCTAAGGAGAAAATTTGATAAATAATCTTAATACATATCACCCGTTGAGACGGAATTATTTAAATAAATCGTCTAAAGTTTCTTTTACCCCTGTGTTTACAGGAAACCGAGCTATTGCAGTTGGTGAAAAAAGTGTACGTAAGGTCGAGTTCTTTTTTAGGCGAATCTTGAATAAGATAAACGATGGATTTGAGTCTAAGGAAATGCGGAATATTTACAAAGAGTTTCTTGCTGTTGATGAAAAGTCTGAAACATTTGTAGATAAACTCATACTGGCGGGAAGAAAATTCGGCTGCAAGAAGGAAGTAGAGATAAATATCGAATCAGGTTTGATTGAAAAATTTGCCAAAAGCGGAAAATCATATATTTTTATTATGAACCATGACAGGCAGTCAGCGGATCCTGAGATGCTTGCTATTTTTAACACTTTGCTGTGCCAAGAATACAAAAAACTTGGAATTGCAAAAGATTGTCCGAGACCAAAAATTATTCTTAATGAAGACATCCTTTTATCTATGAATTCAGAAAAACGTAGGGTTTTTGAAAAAATAGGAGCTGTTGGTGTTGACGCAGACCTTTATTCTAACGATAATGCAAAAAATGCGCGCGCTCTTCTTCCTATTTTGCGCGGTTTTTTGAAAGATAAAGTTAATATTTTTATATTTCCAGAGGGAAAACTTGCCGGTAGAAAGGTGCCGCTTAAACAAAAATTCCAGCATGGGGTTGCGGAAATGATTAACAAACTTGCAGATAAAAAAGATGAGATTAATGTTGTTCCGCTCGGTTTTGCGTACAACAGCAGCTCAAAGAAGAATCTTGCAAGTATTCATATTGGTGAGCCTGTTGTTTTTAGAAAGACTGAACTTGGTTTAACAAGTTCAAAAGGTAATGTTGAATCGGATTTTGCCTCAATACATTATAAAAACTTTTTTCTGACAGGCGGTTTAAATGACAAAGTTATTACGGATGGTGGAGTGCCAGTGGAAGAGAAGGAGCTTCCTGCTTATATTTCCGGTATTCTTTGTGAAAATCTTGATATTTGTAAAAAAGAAGCAAAAAAATTTTTGCCTTTAGAATCTTTAAATGAAGAAGTTTTGATTGTTTAAATAGTAAATAGTTTACATAAAAAAAAGGAGCCTTAGGCTCCATTGGAATTAAGAATAGCTGGAAGTATGAAAAAGATTTATCTTTACTATGATTATTAAACCCCATAAATATTTAAATTACAATCACCCATGTGGGTATATTTTTATAAATATTGTTCAAGATTTTCTTTTTCTGCTGAGCCAATTGCTCTGTATTCAATTAGTTCTTCCAATGTTTTTAATTTGGCTGAAACTCTATGAGAATTCGTTTCCATTAACACTTTGTGCCCGCTGTAATCCAAAGGTTGGAAGCTTAGGTTTTTATATTTGCTTACTGTATCAAATGGTCCATTGGTAATAGCTTCCAATTTAATTTTGTCGGCTTTATTTTCGTTGAAAACTTTAAACAACTGGTTAAATAGTGTGGTTCCTGCTAAATTAACTTTTTTTCCATATTCTACAGGCCATGTGCAAATACAATCCAACCAAAAATTCTTTTTGCCCGGTAAAAATGACATAATTCCGCATGGTTTATCCTGTGTTACAGCCAAATAACTGATTCTATCAGGTTTCAATGCGTTATCTTTTGCCACTTCAAGCATTTCATGCCAACGATTATATTCATATTTTGCCAAATTAGGCATAATAGTTTCCATGTTAATATCAAATTTATTCAAAAAATGTCTGTCATGTTTTGCAGACATTTGATATAATTTAATTTCAGTCTCAACATTATTGATTATATTTTTGGTATTTGCTATATGTATAGCTGTAAAATTAGGTTTTATTCCATTGTTATGTATGTTTGTAAGCATGTTTACCTCACAAACTTATAAATGCTTAAAAATAAAAAAGTTGCTAATAAATAAAGATTTAGTTACAAAGTTTTGTACAAAAAAACTCCGAAATATTCATTTCGGAGTTTTTATCAGTTCATTGTTTATTAAACAAGTTCTTTAACTTCTGCTGCAAAGTTTTTAGGGTCTAATTTAATTCCAGGACCCATTGTTGTTGCAAGGTAAACTGATTTAACAAATGTACCTTTTGCTGATGCAGGTTTTGATCTCAAAATTGCATCTGCTAAAGTTGCATAGTTTTTAACGAGGTCTTCGTTAGCAAAATCAGCTTTACCGATAGGGCAGTGAATCATACCTTGTTTATCAGCTCTGAATTCAACTTTACCTGCTTTAGCGTCTTTAACTGCTTTAGCAACATCCATTGTTACCGTACCTGTTTTAGGGTTTGGCATCAAGCCTTTAGGACCGAGAACACGACCTAATTTACCGAGCATACCCATACAATCAGGTGTTGCAATCAATGTATCAAATTCAAACCAACCGCCTGAAATTTTGTCGATGATTTCTTCTGCACCTGCAAAATCTGCACCTGCTTCAGTTGCTTCAGTTGCTTTTGCACCTTTAGCAATAACACAAACTCTGACAGTTTTACCAAGACCTGCAGGTAATACAACTGTAGATCTGATTTGTTGGTCTGCTTGACGAACATCAATACCTAATCTCATGTGGCATTCTACTGTTTCGTTGAATTTAGATGTTTCTTTTGATATTTCTTGTAATTTTTTCAATGCATCAACTGCTGTAGACGGTTGAGTGAAGTCTGCGAGCATTTCTTGCACTTTCTTTTGTTTTTTAGTTAATTTACTCATTGTTTTTAATTTCCTTTCATGGTGTTAGCGGAGTTATTAGCTCCTTCCATTTACTAACCTTCCTTAACTGTTACGCCCATTGCTCTGCAAGAACCTGCAATCATTTTCACTGCAGCATCCATAGTTGTTGCGTTAAGGTCGTTCATTTTAATTTTTGCGATTTCTTCGAGTTGTTCTCTTGTGATTTCGCCTACTTTATCTTTGTTAGGAACTGCTGAACCTTTTGGCAAGTTCAACGCTTTTTTAATCAATACAGGAGCAGGTGGTGATTTGATTACGAATGAAAAACTTCTGTCTTCATAAACATCAATAATAACCGGAATGATGTATCCTGCTTGAGATTCTGTTTTAGCATTGAATTGTTTACAGAAATCCATGATGTTAACACCGTGTTGACCTAATGCAGGACCTACCGGTGGTGACGGATTTGCTTTACCTGCTTCGATTTGAAGCTTGATTTTTCCTACTACTTTTTTAGCCATTTTTTTCTCCTTTTGTGGTGATAGCGGTTTCTGCCGACTTTAGCTGAAATCCTTCCACGTTGTTTGTACTGTTAATTTTGTTTGTTTTTTATTCTTTATAATTATTCGGCTTTCCTGCTCCTATATTCGCTTACGCAAATTTTATAGTTCGCTAATGCTCACTTCACTCTGCCGAAAATTATAACTTATTAATTTGTTTGTATTCCAATTCAACAGGTGTTTCACGACCGAAGATTGAAACGTTTGCACGAAGTTTAGACTTATCAGGGTAAACTTCAATGATATCTGCGATAAAGTCTGCGAATGGTCCTGATGTGATTCTGACTTTGTCGCCTGCTTTAACATCGAGTTCAATTTTTTGAGCAGTTGAAGTCGAGCGGTTAATAATTTTTTTGATTTCGCTATCTCTTGCAGGGATAGGGCGTTTTGCAGAGCCTACAAATTTTGTAACACCTGCAGTGTGTCTTACAACGTACCAGCTGTCTTCATCCATAATCATTTCAACAAGAACATAGCCAGGGAAGATTTTTTCTTCACGTTCTTGTTTTTTTCCGCCTTTCATTTGGGTAACTGTTTTTTGCGGAACTTCAATACGGAAGATTTTTTCGCCCATATTCATATATTCAATACGTTTTTCGAGGTTCACTTTTACTTTATTTTCGTGACCTGAATAAGTATGAACTATATACCAGCGTTTTTGATTTTTTTTAGCTTGTTTTGCTTCTTCTTTGGCTTGAACTTCTTCAGCTTCGAGCTGTTTATCTTCGTTCAATTCTTCTTCCATTGATTTTTCTTTTTTCGTCATAAGCCACCTTATCTTTATTTGAGTAAGCCAAATATTTGTTTAAAGATTATATCCATTAAATAAACAGCTACAGTAAAAACAAAAACAATTACGATAACGAAAACTGTTTCCGTAACAACCTGACGTTTTTCAGGCCAGTTAATTTTTCCCCATTCGGTTCTTACGCCGCGGAAATAAGATTGTATAGAATTTACTACTGATGCTATTTTTGGATCCATTGTATTTCCTTTTTTTTATAAATCGCGCCCTGAAGGACTCGAACCCTCGACATCCGGTTTTGGAGACCGACGTTCTACCAACTGAACTAAGGACGCAAGCGGGGCTATGCCCCTGTATTTTTTTTTAATTTTGCTTGCTTTATTTATTCGACATTCCTGCTCTTTTTAACTATCAAATTTATTAAGTTTGAACGGTTTTAACAGAGTTGGAGGCGTTGTGAGTTAGGGATAGAGTCCTTACTCTGCCGAAAAATAATTATTTTGTTTCCTTGTGAGCGGTGTGTTTTTTGCATTTAGGGCAATATTTGCTCAATTCAAGTCTTTCTTTAATATTTTTTTTGTTTTTTACTGTAGTGTAGTTTCTTTCTTTGCAGTCTTCACAAGCAAGAACTACCATTCTGTCATTTTTTCCTTTGATACCCATTGTTGTATTTCCTTTATAGTTATTGAATTTTTCTTATTTTATGAGCTTTTTAAAATAGAATGTGAATCTATCACATTCTATTTTTTCGGCTTATGTTTACATAATAAAACAAAAAAAATAAAAAGCAAACTATTTGTTAACAAACTATAAGAAAACAAAAAATACCGGTTAGAACCGGTATTTTTTTAACTTATTTAATTTCGAAACTTCCGGCTTTTTGTTTTGGATCCGGTTTAAGCTTCTGTTCATATTTTGAACTATATGAATCAGAGCGAAGTTTTTCCATATAAATTTGTCCGTTTTTAACGACTTGTTGCAATTGAGTCAAGTCTCGTTCAAGGTTTGTAAGAACTTGTTCTGCATAAAGTTCCGCACCTTCTTTAATCTTCATAGAGTCTTCGCTTGCCTGTATTCTAATGTTTTCTGCATCTTCAAGGGCTTTGCGTTTTAATTCTTCGCATTCTTCCTGAACCTGATTTCTGATTCTGATGCCTTCTCGTTCTACAGCTTTAATGAAGTCTGCTTCAGATAATTTTCTGTCTGCTTCCATTTGGGCATCAGCAATAATTTTTTCGGCTTTTTGCTGTGCATCAAGCTGTAATTCGTCTCTGCGACGTAAGAAAGCTCTTGCTTCCTGAACTTCTACGGGAAGTGATGCGTATATTCTATCAATTAAGGTTTCTATTTCTTTTGGTTTTACAACCACATATCTGCCAGGAATTATCGGAAAACTTTCGTCTATCGACAATTCTAACATTTTTAATAAATCAAATACTCCATTTTGCTGCATGGTTTCACATATACCTTTCTATTAATATTATTCTACATAAGCGTAAAATAATTGTCAAATTATAAGGCTATATTTTAAGATACATTACGGTTTTTCAAAAATTCATAGACCGGTTCGGGAACAAATTTGGAAATGTCGCCGTTATTAAGATGAATTTCTTTTATTGTACTTGATGAAATAAAGTTATATTTCGGTTTTGTTGTCAGGAATACGGTTTTTATATCGCTGCAGAGTGCACTGTTTGCTTGAGAAAGCTGCAATTCGTATTCAAAATCCGAAACTGCGCGCAGACCTCTGATTAAAACTTTTGCGCCGCGTTTTTTTGCATATTCAATTGTAAGCCCGTCGAAACTGTCAACTTCGACGTTTTCTAAATCTTTAACACTTTTTTTGATTAATTCTACCCGTTCGGCTATATTTAAAAATCCTTTTTTTTCTGAATTTTTAGCAACAGCGATAATGACTTTGTCAAAAATTTCGGAGCCTGTTTTGAGGATATCAAGGTGTCCTTTGGTTATCGGATCGAAGCTTCCGGGGTATATTGCAATTTTCATAAAAAAACCTTTCTTTGTTAATTTTATTATATTAT
>CAOJDT010000093.1 GCA_948433295.1 uncultured bacterium | reverse complement strand
TATTCCGATTTTGTCCAAAAACTTGATAACGGAGAATTTTCAAAAGTAGAAAAAGCGGAAGATTATTTAATCGCTGTTCCTAAAAACCAACCGCAGGCAGAAACTCAAAAGCCTGCCGAGCCAAACCCGTTCGGAATTGAGAAAAAAACTCCTATCAAGCAATATAAAGTTTTGACACCGAAAGATTCCAATATTATGACAAAACTTGAAGATGCTAAGGTGCAAATCGAAGTTAAAAAACCGAGCGAATCTTCACAGTTTATGGCGCTCCTTGGAACCTTGCTGCTTCCGCTTTTGTTTATTGTATTTCTCGTTGTTATGGCAAAAAGCATTCAGGCAGGCGGCTCACAGGCAATGTCTTTCGGTAAAAGTAAGGCAAAAATGCTTCTTGACAGCAAAGTAAAAACAACATTCAAAGATGTTGCGGGTATAGATGAAGAAAAACAAGAACTTTCCGAAATCGTTGATTTTTTGAAAAATGGCGATAAATATATTAAACTCGGTGCAAAAATTCCGAAAGGCGTTCTTCTTGTAGGTCCTCCCGGAACGGGTAAAACCTTGATGGCAAAAGCTGTTGCAGGCGAAGCCGGCGTTCCGTTTTTCTCTATAAGCGGTTCTGATTTCGTGGAAATGTTTGTCGGTGTCGGTGCAAGCCGTGTAAGAGATTTGTTTGATCAGGCTAAAAAACATCAGCCTTGTATTATATTTATTGACGAAATTGATGCTGTAGGCCGTCAGCGCGGCGCAGGTATGGGCGGCGGACACGATGAACGCGAACAAACACTTAACCAACTTCTTGTTGAGATGGATGGTTTTGATGAAAATACCAATATTATCGTAATTGCCGCAACCAACAGACCTGATATTTTGGATAATGCGTTACTCAGACCGGGTCGTTTTGACAGACAAATTGTTATTAACAAGCCGGATATTCTCGGTCGTGAACAAATTCTTACGGTTCACGCAAAAAACAAACCTCTTGACAGCGAAGTAGAGTTAAAAATTCTTGCAAAACGTACACCGGGCTTTACAGGTGCGGATTTGCAGAATCTTTTGAATGAAGCTGCGCTTCTTGCTGCTCGACATGATCAGAAAACAATTAACATGGCTAACCTTGAAGAAGCTATTGATAAGGTTATGGCAGGACCCGAAAAGAAAAGCAGAATTATTTCCGATGAAGAAAAAGAAAATACTGCATATCATGAAGTGGGTCACGCTCTCCTTGCAAAACTTTTGAAAAATACCGATCCGCTTCATAAAGTTTCTATTATTCCGCGTGGAATGGCTCTGGGCGTAACTTTAACTTTGCCTGAAAAAGACCATTTGACTATGAAAAAATCTCAAATCCTCGATACAATTACAATGATTCTCGGAGGAAGAGTGGCGGAAGAAATTGTTTACGGAAAGGATTCAATCACAACAGGCGCAAGCAACGACCTTGAAAAAGTATCCGCTCTCGCTCGTAATATGGTTACAAAATACGGTATGAGCGAAAAAATGGGCAATATGGCTTACGGAAAAGACGAACAACATGTGTTTATGGGTCGTGATTTTGGCGTAAGACGTGATTTCTCGGAAGAAGTCGCTGCCGAAATAGATAAAGAAGTTAAACAAATCGTTGATGAACGCTATAATATCGCGAAAAATCTTTTGATTGAAAACAGAGATATGTTGGAAGGCTTGTCTAAAGCACTTCTTGACAAAGAAACTCTCGACGAAAAAGAATTTGTTGAATTAATGGAAAAAATTAAAAGTGAACGAGCATAGTATTAAAACCGTAAATTTTCAAAAATTGAATATCGGCGGTGAAGCGTTTCTTCAATTCAAACCGCTTTTTTGTCTTGAACTTTCAATCTTCAATACTGAAGAGAATTTTCAAATCGTAAAAGATTTCTACAAAACTTCAGACAGGATACAACTTCTGAAAATCGCACAGGAATCCGGTTGTGATATTTTGGGGTTAAAGTTTAATATAGAAGATTGCAAACAAGTTCAGGAAGCTTGCGATATTCTTAAAACCCTTCTTCCCGAAATCAAAAAGCCTTTGATGATTCGCGGGGTTAATAATGACGGGATTGACAGAGAACTTTTGCCTGCTTTGACAAAAATTCTTGACAGAGAGGCTATTGTTGCTTTTGCAAATGAAAATACTTATAAATTTATTGTTCCTCCCGTAGTGGAAGGCGGGCATATAGTTGTTCTTCGCAGTCCGATTGATATTAATCTTGCAAAGGAATTAAATATTCTTTCTTCGGATTTGGGGCAGCCGCTTGACAAAATTCTGATTGATACCGATATAGGCGGACTTGGCTACGGGCTTGAGTACGGCTACAGTATTATGGAAAAAATTAAACTTGAAGGATTTAACGGAGATGATTATCTGAATATGCCGCTGATTAGTTTTGTTACAGAAGAATCTCTCAAAACAAAAGAGGCAAAATCGGATAGTTACTCGAAAAGTTGGGGTGAATTGAGTGAACGCTCGTATAACTTTGAAGTAACGTCAGCGAGTGCAGTTGCGGCGGCTGGGGCAAATATTATTGTCCTGAATCATCCGAAAACAGTTGAGATTATGAAAGGACTTTTTAAATAATGGAACTTTCGGGATTACAGATTTTTAAATATTTACCTGCGGCAAAAAAAGCCGAAAATTCTAACTGTAAAAAGTGTGGATGTCCGACTTGTATGGCTTTTGCACTGAAACTTGCGAAAAAACAGGTTGAAATTTCTTCCTGTCCGCATGCCCCTGAGGATTTGAAAGAGTTTTTTGAAAAGAACAGTAAACAACCGCAAAATACCGTGGAAATTAACGGATTAAAAATCGGCGGAGAGAACGTTCTTTACCGCCACGAAAAAACGTTTGTGAATAAAACGGCAATTGCAATTCTTATTGATACAGAACAAAAGGGCTGGCAGGAAAAACTTGAACGCGTAAAAGATTTTGAGATTACGCGTGTAAGTGAAACAATGAAAGTTGACCTTGTTATTCTCAAAGGTGAAGCGCCTGCACAAATGCTTGATGGAATAAATGTTATTTCTTATGAGGAATTTTCAAATCTTTCCGTCGAAGTTATCGAAGATGAAGATTTTAGCTTAACACGCGAAAAATTAATCGAAACTCGCACAAAGGCTATTAAAGAAAAAGATGAAAAATATGCAAAGCCTGTTTGTGTATTAATGCGAGGTCAGAGTGACGATTTGTGTGCACGTGCTGCATTTTATATTTGTAAATACGCAAATATGATTATTTTCGATGAATTTGACGAAGCGCTTCTCTCAACATTGATGACATTGCGTCAGAATATTTTCACCGATCCTCAAAAACCTTTGCAGGTTGAGGCGAAGATTTATGAATTCAACAATCCTGACGAAAATTCCATAATCTTTATGACAACAAACTTTGCGCTTACATTTTTTGCGGTTGCGAACGAACTTGAAAGTCTTAATGTACCGTCTTACCTTATTGTAACACCTGCGGACGGAATGAGCGTTCTTACGGCGTGGTCTGCCGAGAAATTTACCGCACAGATGGTTGCGAAGATTTTGAAAAAATGGGATTTTGCAAACAAAGTTAAGAACAGAAAAATTATTATCCCGGGGCTTCTTGCACACATGAAAGAAGAATTGGAAGAAGAGATTCATAACGCGGGCGACGATTTCGAAATAGTAGTAGGAACCGTAGAAGCCTACGCCATAAGTGATTTTGTTAAAGACTACGTAAAGTAAATTAACATGTATTTGCATGGCAGAAATGTTTATTCTACAATCTTTTTATAAGAGGAAATGGAGTGAATATCTCCAACTGCTGCCGCAGCCGTAAAAGTCGGAATGCTCTGATAGCCGTATTTCCACGTGCAGAATGGAAAATCGGCATGATGACGTCCTCTTACGTGAAAGTTGGAGGATTTTTTAATGGCATTTGGCGCCGTACAAGCAAATACCGCAAGAGGAGTCGGAACCTGTCCGCACGGACTTCCGCTCGGAGCATGCCCTATCTGTAACGGAATGGGCGGCGGTGGCGGAATGCGCAAAGCCGATTTTTCTGCAAAACCCGGTGAGATGAGTTGGAATGAATGTGCCGCAATCGGAGCATTTTTGAAAGCTCAGCAAAATGCAAAACTTGCACGCCAGCAGGATGCCCAAAACTTTGCACAGCAAGCGCTCGCTTTTCAAAACGCTATGGCAAAGGCTTCGGAAAACGTTGCGGCACTTGCTAAGTTTTTTAACGCAAATACTCCCGCTTTTATTGCAAAACCTGTTGCGTTTGTGATAAATACAATTATAGGCGGAGCAGTAAACTTTTTACGAAATATTCCCGCCGCAATAACTAATACTTTACAGACTTTAGGGCAAAAATTGGCTGATATTTCGGATAAACTTGCGGCAGTATACGGTGAAGTCAAAACCGCAATCGCCAAAAAATTATCCGAACTTACAACAGAATTTAAAAAGAAAGTCAAATCGCTGTTCTCAATTTTTAATCCGCAAAACGCAGACGATGACGACAAACAAATTGATGAAACAAAAAAAGCTTTTAAATTAAAAACATTCATTCATGATTTATACAAAAAGCTGACTAATGAAGACGAAAAGGATTTAGATGACAATTAGTTTTAACCAATTCCGTGACGGCGAAACATTACGCCAACAGAGGAATTTAACAAAACAACAGAGAAAAAATAACACTGATACCAAAGAAGGTGTTCTTGTTAACAGTTTTATAAAAGACAGTCAGACAAACGAATTGAGCCTTAATGATACTCGCGACCTTCTGGTTATATCAGATAACGTAAAAATGCCCGAGCGCTTGAATGAACAAGAAATTTCGAAAGAAAAAAGCCTTCTTCCCATTAGTGCTGCGGCAGTCGGAGTGATGGGTGTTATTGCGCTTTTTACGATGTTTGTGAAGCACAGTGCAAAGATTAACAGCAATCCAAACAGACTGGATAAACTTCCGTCCACTACACGTAACGTCGCGATTAATGAAGAAACTCATCAGGCTATTTACCGTATGATTCATAACCCTACGCCTAAGACAATCCTCGCAGGAAGCGGCGTTCTTGCACTTAGTGCAATGGCATTTATGGGTAAAACTTTCCTTGACGGATACAGAGATGTATGGGTAAAAAGAAAAGAAGCCGATATTCAAAAGAATTTACAAGAACAACTTATTTCTATTGAAACCCAATCTTTCGGCGGCAAAATTCAGATTATCAGAAGTATGCTTTCTGAACGCGCGCGAGAACTTAACCGTTATGTTTCGAACGCAAAACCGTCTGACACTTTAAAAGTTCGAAAATCGTTCGGGGGTGTCACTTTTTGCGCAGGTAAGGATTATAAGCAACAAGAAAAAAGCAGTAACTTCAAATATTTTCTTCTTGGTGCGGGAACCCTTGCATCAATCGTCGGACTGGGATTTTTGTCAATGAAAAACCTCAATGCGGGTAAAAAAGAGATTGCTAATTTTATGCAAAGAGCAAAAAATTCTATTGATGATATTGTAAAAACTTCCAAGCCCGAACATATAGAACACGACAAAATTACCTTGAAAACTCTCTTTCACGAAGCAGATTCCTCAAAACAGGAGATAGAAGAAGCTATTCAAAAACTTAACTGGGATGATGAAACAAAAACTTCCTTTACTGCAGAAGCTCTAAGGGCAACGGCAAAGGTGAACGAAGCCATGGGCGGTGACGGCTCGGATAAAACCACATTCTATTCGCATGTAAATGATTATCGTGCGCATTTATATAATTATTTACTTGATACTGATAATCAATCTTTTAAACAATTATTCTTCGGAATAACCGGACTCAGTGCCGTAACCTACGGCGGCAAACTTATCGGTGATGCAATTAAAGATGTTCAGGTCAAAAAGATTAACGCCGAAACTGAAGTTAATCTTCAACAGCGCCTCGTCGCAACGGAGCTCAGAAACTTCAAGTCCAAAAAAGATGCAGCAATTCAGCCTTTGATAGACGAATTTTACTGTCAGGTCTCGCAGGGCAAGCCTAAAGAAGAATTGAAAACCGTTGCGGATAATATTTTACTCGAAATCAAAAACGGACCTCCGTTTGTTTATTCTTAAAGGGGGGGCATAAATGTATAATTACGATGTTACGCGACCGCAGTTTAACAGAATATCTGATATTCAAATGCCAACACCTCAAAGAAATTACTGTGTTTTTGACCAAAATAAAGTTGATTTTTTTGTGAAACGCAAAGAAATCGCACTTCCGTATCTTTCAGGTGTTCTTTCACGTTCAAATGACGAACGACAAATTACCGAAACACTCTATATTGTAGACAGGATGATTGATAACGGTACAAAAGGTGTTGATAAAATGTATCCCGTGCTTTCTCGTTTTAATATGACAAATTCCCCTAATATTCAGACTTTTCTTGCAGGAATCTATAGAAAAATTCAGGTTCCCGACGCTTTCGGACCTCTTGTTGCAATGTTAATAAGAAATGCCCAAAATCCATGCCCCACATGTTTTGACCCTAATGAAGAGATTGGAGGCGCAATCCTGGCTTATCTTTCAGACCGTTTTAAAGGCTCAAATCCGCACTGACATGTTACAATTTCGTAACATGATTACATAAAAAGTTAAAGAAAAAACAAAAAGGTGCCGTAAAAGAGAGTAA
>CAOJDT010000092.1 GCA_948433295.1 uncultured bacterium | reverse complement strand
GAATTTTTCTTTTAATATATCTTGGAGTTTTATGATTTCTTCACGAATATCGGAATCATCCGACATTGCCAAAACGTCGACTTTGCTGTGCAAATCATCCAACATTTTTGATATTTTTTCATCTCTTTCTGCAAGTTCCGACAATTCATCCTGAATATCAGAACTGTCGTTCGTTGCGAGACTATCTATTTTGCCGTGAAGTTCTTCTATTTTTTGTGCAATTTTCAAGTCTGAATGTGCAAGTTCTGCAAATTCATCTTCAAAATCAGGAGTGTCATTAAGTGCTATGACATCAATTTTATTATGTAATTCATCTATTTTTTGTGAAATATTAAAATCTGATTCTGCAAGTTCGGCGAGTTCATCCTGAATGTCAGAACTGTCGTTCATTGCTAACACATCAACTTTATTGTGAAGTTCGTCCAATTTGTTTACAATTTTTAAGGTATCACGCGAAAGATCAATTACTTCTTCTTCAAGAGATGAATGGTCACCTTTTGCAAGAACATCTACTTTGTTGTGAAGTTCATTTAATTTTTTTGCGATTTCTGATGTGCTGTTTGATAGTTCAATTACTTCTTCTTCAAGTGTTGAATTATCGTCACTTGCAAAAACGTCCAGTTTCAGGTGAAGTGTTTTAAGTGACTCGTTTAATTGGGAAATTTCTTCCAGAGTTTTTTCATTTGAAGAAGATGAATTTTCCTCCAATTTTGAAGTTATTGTTGTTTCTAAATCTCTGAAAAGTGTTTTTATTGTATTTGCGTATTGAGTAACGCTGTCGTCTTCCGTAGAATTAACGGTTAATTCCAACTGTATTGCCGCAAGTTTTTCGTTTATTCCGTTATTAATATCGGATATTGCTTTTTCTATATTATTATTTTTTTCATCCAGAGACGTTTTAATTGTTTGAATCTCATGAACGATATCTTCATTAATACTTTCAAGAGTAAGCATTAAATCTTCGTTATTGACTACTACTGCAAGAAAATCTTTTAAATCGTTGCTTCCTGCTTTAATTTTTTCGTCAATAATCGTTTGAATTTTCCCCAGAAGATTGATAAGAGAATGTTCTGCATCTGATTTATTTTGCAAAAGTTTCTTATCAAGATTTTCGGTATAAGTTTTCCAGTCTGAAATAAATTCGTCGGTTTTTTCAATATTTGAACGGATATTTTTATCCATATCGTATATTGCCGAATGAATTTTATCCATATTATTTTTTACAAATTCGTCAATATAATTTTTTAGAACTTCACATCGTGAAACTACGTCTTTGTAAGTATTTTCGATATTTATATATGTATCATGGTTTTCTATAATATTCTGATTAAGTTCCTGAAGCAGATTGAGGTATGAAATTTCGATTTGATTTTTCAAATCATCCGCTACACTCTGAAAATCAAAACTTGTAAATTCTATGATAGCGTTTTTCAGCGGTTCGAATTCTTTAATAATGGCATCTGCTTTTGTTTTACAAATTTCTTCAATATCGTTGTTTAGCAGTTCTATTTCCTGTTTGACATCATTTATACGGTTTGTGACTGATTCTGTCATACGGAACTCATTATCTGAGAGATTTGTTTTGATTTCATCAAAGTTCATTGTCAGATATTCAAGACCTTTATCAACAAAGGTTATGTGTTCGCGAATTACATCCTGAACATCTGATTTTATGCCTTCTTTGTTTTCAACAATTAGTGAAGAGACATTGTCAATTTTTCTTATAATTTCAGAAATGTTATTATCAAGTGCACCGTCTTTATTCACATTGATTTCATAGAGTACTTCTCTTATTTCTTCGAGGTTATTTTTTAATTCTGTAAACACTTCTGCTGTTTCGGCGAATTTTTTATCGGATTCTTCTGAAATAAGTCCGACATTGTTAATATATTCGCTGAATCTTTCCTGAAACTGTCCGAAGAGGTTTTCATAATGTTCTGCGTTTTCAGTGAATTTTTCTTCAAGTGAGATAATTTGTGCCCCGATTTTTTCGCAATTTTCATTATCTGCAAGACTGTCGATTTTTGTTGTTGCAAATGCGACGGCATCTTTTATGCCTCTGATTTCGGAAATTGTATTTTGAAAATTGTATGTTGTTGCAGCAAAAATTTCTTCAAGTTTTGAGATATCCTGTTGAATTTCATCGACTTTTTGTTTTGTAAATTGTTTTGTTTCTATAGTCAACGTATTGTTAAGGTCGGTTGTTTCAGTAATTCGTTCGGTAATTTCGCTGATTTTGTTTACAAATCCCGAAGACATTTCCGTTACTTTTTGGAAGATATTTTCCGATAAGTTTGAAGAGATTGAACTCATGCTTGAAAGAACTGATTTTATTTCATCGAAACTGCTGTTGATATACATTCCGATATTGCCTTTAAGCTGGTCCATTATAAATACGTTGTTGTTTAATTTGTTTGCAATATTTCCTTCCATTACGAAGAATTTCGAATCAAGATTATTGATTTTTTCCGTGACAACTTCTTTTAATTCGTCGATTTTGCCTGAATTTACGCTATAATCCGAAGATAATCCCGCAAAAACTTCGTTCAGTTTTTCAGAAGTTTCCTTAATATAATCCGTTATTTTTTCAACATCACCGTTTGAGTTTTCTGAATTTGAGTTGATGTCGTTTTCAAGTTTGTTCAGATATTCATAAAGTTCTTGAAATTTCTCGTCGACAGTTTCTTTATAAGTTTCTTCTTTTTCAGTTATTGTGACAGTAAGTTCTTCAATGTTTTTTATAATTTCATCGGTTTTTTCTATTTGTTTATCAAGAACATCGTATGAGATATTTTCTTGATTATTGTGAATTTCTTCCGAGAAATTTATAAACAGTTCTTTTATTGAAGAGAGATAGGAGCCAAGGTTTTCCGCAATATTTTCTTTAAAGTTGTTTAAGTCTTCGCCGGTTTTTTCGAGGCTTTCCATAACAATATGGATATTGTCGGAAATTTCGCCGGTTTTTTCGATATTTTCGTTCAAAGATGCAATATTTTCTTCGAATTTATTAATATTCTCATCAATTTTAGTTTGTATAAATGCGGTGTTATCAATATTTTCACGAAGGCTTTCAGTAATACCATCCAAATCTTCGCGAATTTTGTCCTGCATTGTATTTGTACAATCAATTCCCTGCTGAATACCTGTTGTTATGATTGTAAGGTTATTTTCGGCATTGTTTTTTATTTCAAGGATATCTGCGCCGAGAGAGCTGATGTCTTCGTGCAGTTCGTCTTTTATTGCGTTATTTGTTTCAACGCTTTGAAGAACGGCTTCTGCTACCTGAGAGAGATTATCTTCTATTTGACTCTGGCGTGAATCAATATTGCCGCCGATTGTATTAAGACTGTCTTCAATCTGTGCTTTGAACTCTTCAGAATCATCGCGTGTTTTTTGAATATTATCGTTCAAAATTTTGATATTATCGGTTACATTTGTGCCGAGTTCAATCAGTGTATTATTATTTTCTTTGATATTATCAAGAATTTCGGATGTTTCTTCTGAAACGTTTTCACAGATTTCATCTTTTAATTCAAGTATTTTACTACTGATTTTACTAAGTTCTTCTCTGATTTCATCCGGGGCAGATTGATAATCAATTTTGTTTTGCAATTCTTCTATTCTGGAATACAAAGTGCCAAAGGCTTGTGCCAATGCCGTGTAATCTTCATTTATAATCGAAGAAAGATTATTGTGATATTTTTCGAAATTTGAATCAATTTTTTCTTCAATATTTTCAAAACGGGAATCTTCTTCTTTTGGAAAAAGTTCTTGAATAGCTGCAGATTTTTCAATGACTTCTGCAATTTCATTTTGAATATTTTGTAAAATTGTATCTTTTTCAAAGTTGAAATTCATCATATTTGTGTTGACCGCTCTTTCCAGCGATTCAACATTTTCTAAAAGCGAGCGGATTGATTCTCTATCGTTATGCTCGGACATATAGTCAATTTTACGGTTAATTTCTTCTAATATTCTCTTAAAATCATCTGTATTCTGAGTCATTTATTTCTGCTTTCTTTTTCAGTGCACATTACTGAATATATTTTACCAGAGTCAAAAACTTAGCGCAAATATTAAACGAATTTATTACAATTGTAAAGATAAAAAGATTTTTCTTTGTTGAAGTGGTATAATGTTGTAAGGCATGGTGAAAGGATTAAGAATATGAGCCACATCGTAATAGATTCGGATAAATGTAAAGCATGTTACCTTTGTGTTGACGAATGTCCGAAAAAATTAATAAAAATCAGTGAAAAAACAAACAAATTAGGAGCACATCTCGTTGAATTTTGCGACCCGCAAAAACAATGTCTCGGCTGTGCTATGTGTGCGACACGTTGTCCTGATTTGGCAATTACGGAAGTTTACAGGGGTTAATTTAATATGACGGAATGTTTAGTAAAAACCGATAAAAAAGTTTTGATGAAAGGTAACTATGCAATAGCAAATGCCGCAGTACTTGCAGGATGTGAATGCTATTTCGGTTATCCTATTACTCCGCAGAGTGAAATCGGAGAATTCATGAGCGGAAAAATGCAGGAATTAAAAAGAGCTTACGTTTCTGCAGAAAGCGAACTCGCTGCCATTAATATGGTAATCGGCGCGTGTTCAACGGGTGCAAAAGCGATGACATCATCATCTTCTTGTGCGGTTGCTCTGATGCAGGAAGCTTTAACTTACGCAACTGCAGATGAATTGCCGATTGTACTTGTAAGTGTTATGAGAGGCGGACCGGGGCTTGGAAATATTTATCCGTCTCAAGGAGATTACAACCAGGCAACTGTCGGAGGCGGTAACGGAGATTACAAGACGATTGTTCTCGCTCCGTCAACTGTTCAGGAATGTGTTGATTTGACTTATAAAGCTTTTTATCTCGCTCATAAATACAAAAATCCTACAATTCTTCTTGCTGACGGATTGCTGGGGCAGATGATGGAACCTGTTCAATTCGGCGAATATCCTTATCCTGAAATTGACAATTCCGATTGGGCATTGACCGGTGCAAAAGGAAGAAACGGAAGGGTTATTCGTTCTTACGCTCCGCTTGCAGATAATCAGTGCGTATTTTTGAATAAACTTTTTGATAAATACAAAAAAATCGAAGAAAACGAAACCGAATGGGAAGAATTTATGACCGAAGATGCGGACTTAATCGTCACTTGTTTCGGAAGTCCCGCAAGAAACATCAAATCTGCAATCAAGGCTTGCAGAAAAGAAGGATTGAAAGTCGGTATGTTAAGACCGATTACGCTCTTCCCGTTCCCGACAAAAAGAATTTCAGAACTTGCGTCTTCAGCGAAAAAGTTCCTTGATATTGAAGTAAATATGGGGCAAATGCTTAAAGACGTAAAACTTGCGGTCAACGGTAAAGTTCCTGTTGAATTCTACAACAGACCTGTCGGAAATCCGCCTGAAGTTGATGATATTATTAATGAAATTAAAAAACATATTGAGGGATAAAATGACTACTCTTACACAAACTTTTAAAATTCCGGAATCTTTACGCGAAGGTACAAAATATTCATTTTGTCCCGGATGTGACCATGGTGTTGCGCTGAGACTCGTTGCAGAGTGTCTGGATGAGTTCGGTCTTCGCGAAAAAGCCATACTCACAGCATCTATCGGTTGTTCAGTTACCGCATACGATTTTTTAGATGTTGATTCAATCGAAGCACCTCACGGAAGAGCGCTTGCCGTTGCAACAGGCGTAAAACGCGCAAGACCTGACAAATTCGTTTTCACATATCAGGGTGACGGCGATTTTGCATCAATCGGGCTTGCTGAAAGTCTTCACGCTTCACTCAGAGGTGAAAATTTAACCGCAATTTGTATAAATAATACAACTTACGGCATGACAGGCGGTCAGCTCGGACCTACAACACTTGTCGGTCAAAAAACAACAACGTCGCCTACGGGAAGAAACCTTGAGTACTACGGTTACCCGATAAAAATTGCCGAACATGTAGCTTTGTGTGACGGAACCGCTTACGCAGCAAGAGTTTCTCTTGATACAGTGGCTAATATCAAAAAAGCTAAACAGGCAATTAAAAAAGCTTTTGAAGTTCAGTTGAACGGACTCGGTTTAGGATTTGTCGAAATCCTTTCGACCTGTCCTACTAACTGGAGAATGACTCCGCAAAAAGCTCATGAACGCGTGAGAGAAGAAATGATGAAAGTCTTCAAACCTGGTGTTTACAAGGATATTACGGAAAAAATTTAGTTTTAGCCGACCTTAGGTTGAGGGTAATATAAAAAGGATTAAAAAATGGAAAAAAATTTTATAATAGCAGGATTTGGCGGACAAGGCGTATTGCTTGCGGGAGAAGTTCTCGCAAATGCGATTATGCTTGACGGAAGTAATGTAACCTGGTATCCGTGTTACGGAGCCGAAATGCGCGGAGGTACGGTTAATTGTGAAATCGTTATGAATACCGAAGAAGAAGTCAGCACGGTTAACAAAAAAGAAGCGGATTTCGTAATTGCACTGAATCAGGCGTCTGCCGACAGATTTGTTTCCAAGATTAAAAAAGGCGGTTACTTAATCGCTAATTCATCCCTCGTAAATGAAACCAAAACCAGAGACGATATCAATTATGTATTTGCTCCGGTTTCAAGGCTTGCGGATGAAGCGGGTAACGTAAAAATGGCTAACATAATTGCGTTGGGCGTTCTTGCAAAAGTCAGCAAACTTGTTTCTGCCGAACAGATTAATGAAGCGATGAAAAACGTTGTGCCGCCTAATAAAGTTCATCTTCTTGAACCAAATAAAAAAGCTTTAAAAATAGGCTATGAGTATGATTTATTAGCAGTTTAATTCTAAAATCACCTAAAAAAACGATTTAAAAGTTTACGGAAGCTA
>CAOJDT010000091.1 GCA_948433295.1 uncultured bacterium | reverse complement strand
TTTTCGAACACGATTTCGCTATCGTCTCGAAATAAAATCGATTACAGGCAAATAAAAAGAAAAAACGGTTGGAGAAAATTATGTTATCGACAAATTTGGTGGATTCACTTGACAGAGCCGCAGCGAACGGAATACTTGATTATGACGGCGCAGCATTTATTACCGATACTCAGCCGAGATATATGGGAAGCCCGAGTTTTCCCGTTAATTCGCCGCAAATGAACGGTGCAAATCTTCAACAACCGCAAAAAGATGAAATGGTCTACTCTGATGCGCAAAATAAACAATCCAAAAATCCGTTATGGAAAAAACTTCTTTTCGGCGCAATTGTTGTCGGACTTGGTGCGTTTGGTTTGAGTAAAGTTCCTGCGGTCAAAAAACAGGTTGCAAAATTAAAAAATATTAAGTTTGATACAACAAAAATTAAAACAACCGCAAAAGAAGCATATACAAAAGTTTGCGACTTTTTTAAAGATGGTTGGAATAAACTTTTTAAGAAAAAATCTGCGCCTACCCCTTGAAATAATTCCATAATTCTAGTATAATGGAATTATGATAAAAATAAACGGAGGCGGATTATGGAAACACGAGAAGCGGCAATGATTTTTACTGCACTGGCTCAAGAGACGAGACTTGAGGTTTATAAACTTCTTGTCGAGAACAGTCTGGAGGGAATTTGTCCGTGCGAGATTGCGGAAAAATTGGAAATTCCGCGAAACACTTTGTCATTTCATCTTTCGCTTTTGAATCAGGCGGGACTTGTTTCTAAAACCAAAAAAGGTAAGATGTACATTTACAAACCCAATTGCGCGAAGATTAAAGAGACGATGGCGTTTTTACATAACGATTGCGTGGCGTGCCATAATAAATAAATCGTATTAACAAAGGAGTATAAAAATGTTTCAGTTTTTAACGGATTTTGCAAACCTTGTGACCGTTAAAATCGGGCTTGATTTGTCTACCCGATTGGGTGCAAGCGTAAGCTTTTTTATTGAAGATACAATCAAAATTTTTATGTTGATTTATGTGATGCTTTTTGTCGTATCACTTTTCAGAGCGCAGCTTTCGCCCGAAAAGATTAAGTCATATCTGACGGGAAAATCTTCATGGTACGGTTATATTCTTGCGGTAATTTTGGGTGTTGTGACGCCGTTTTGTTCATGTTCGTCCATCCCGCTTTTTATAGCTTTTTCGGCAGTAGGAATCCCGTTTGGAATCACAATGGCGTTTTTGATAAGTTCACCTTTAATCAGCGAGGTTGCGGCGGCATTACTTTTGATTATGCCTCAGGCAGGGGCGGGAGTTGCGTGTATTTATGTCGCAATCGGCGGTGTAATTTCAGTTATCGGCGGGTATTTGTGCGACAGGCTCGGACTTGAAAAATTAAAAAACAAACATTCATACAATGAACACGAACACCATCACCATGAACATGGTCACTGTCATTGCGATGAACCTAAAGAGGAAAGCAGAGTTAAATCTCTTGTTTTGTACGCGCATGATTATGCGGCGGATACTATAAAAGAAATTGGTTTGTATGTTTTTCTGGGCTTAATTGTCGGCGCTTTTATGCACGGGTATATTCCGGAACAGATGTATGTAAAATACCTCGGAGCCGAAAATCCTTTTGCCGTAATCCTTGCGGCATTTGCGGGAATCCCGATTTATGCAAACCACGACAGCGTATTGCCGATTGTTCAGGTGCTTTTGATGAAAGGGGTTCCTGTGGGAACGACTCTTGTAATGCTTATGAGTATCACAGCAATTTCTTTGCCTGAAATGATTATGCTTCATAAGGTTTTGAGTTGGAAAATGCTTGCATTATTTGCGGGATATTTGTTTGTCTCGTTTATACTGGTAGGGTATTTGCTTAATGCGGTTATGATTTGACTTTGAGCCGTATTTGGAATAATATTTATTCGATTAGGGAGAAAATATTATGACAGCCGAAGTTAAATTATCAAAAGAAGAATTGTTGAAATTATATAATATGGATTTGGACGAACTTTTAGATATTTCGTCTAAATTAGTGAACGATAGAGTGGAATTTTGTTCAATCGTGAATGCCAGAAACGGAAAATGTTCTCAGAATTGCAAATACTGCGCGCAAAGTTCACACTACTGTACAAATATAGAATCTTACCCGTTGATTCCGACCGAAGACGTAATCAAGGCGGCGGAAGAATCCCGTGAAAATAAAGCAGACAGATTCGCAGTCGTAACTTCCGGCAAAACCCCTGCAGAGGAAGATTTCGATAAAGTTGTCGCTATGATAAAAGCCGTAAATTCGGTTGAAGGTATTAAAAGCTGCGCTTCTATCGGAATTTTGGACGAAGAACAGGCAAAAGCGCTTGCCGATGCAGGTTTGAAAAGATTCCACCATAACATTAATACCTCAGAATCGTACTATCCGAGTGTTTGTACAACTCATACATGGCAAGACAGGCTCAATACTTGTAAACTTGTTAAAAAGTACGGAATGGAACTTTGCTGCGGCGTAATTCTCGGTATGGGCGAAACCGTTGAACAGCGTGTTGAAATGGCTATGGAACTCGCTGAAATTCAACCTGAAAGTATTCCTATTAATATTCTGATGCCTATAAAAGACACTCCGTTCGAAAATTATCACGACAAAATCGACGAAGAAAATGTCCTGAGAACTCTCGCAATTTTTAAAATTGCCAACCCGAATTCAATTCTACGTTTCTGCGGCGGAAGAATGAGATTATCGCAAGAAAATCAAGAAAAAGCTTTAAAAACATGCGTTGAAGGAATTTTAATCGGAAATTACCTCACAACAATCGGCAAAGAACCGCATGAGGACATCGAAACAATTCAACGCTTGGGTAAGAAAATTAATTAATAATACCTCCGAAAATATTGACATAAAGGGTTTGCTCTGATAGAATAACGATGAGGGCAAGCCCAAATATTATCCACTCTTTCAAGGCACAAACTTCAAATTTGTATAAACTTTGAAAGGAGGTGGTAAATATGGATTTCAGTATAACTGAAAAAGCGTTATGGCTTATCTTTCTGATAATCATAACGCTTAAAATCCAAAAATAGGGGCTTTTAATGGGGCAAGCTGTAACTTGCTCCACCCTTTTCTATATTATAAACTATATTTTAAAAATTTCAACCCTAAAAAGTACACAAAAAGTCAAATGTAACGGAATGTAAATATGAATTAAAAAACGCCTGAAACCCTTATATAATGCCTTATAGGATAGGATGGACGGGTGAAAAGTGATTAAAGTAAGTTTTAAAGTATGCCGATAGTCCTTTCATAAGAACTTAATACGTGAAAGGATTTTAAAAAAATGAGTGAAATGAAGCTTGGTAGTGGCGGCAAAATGGGTCAAGTAAATCTCGGTCAATTAAAAGGCGGGATTAAAAAAACAAAAGACATGGATGCAAATCAAAAAGCAATTTTTGATAGAGTTGATACCAATAAAGATGGTATTATCGATGCAAGTGAAATGGAGGCTTTTCAAAAGGATATTGGAAAAGCCGCAAAAGATGATATTTTTGGAAATAGAGAAATGGGTAAATTTCTCAAAAATAACGGTTTGAAAAATCTTAAAAAAGAAGATTTGGCGAATTTTATCAACACTCTTTCACAATCAAGCGAAAATATTGAATCCTTCAAAGAAAATAACGGAATAGTCACAATCGGTTATAAAGACGGCTCTGCAGAAACAATTTACCCTGATAAATCACGTGATTTGGCTACAACCGGTGAAAATGGAGAACAAATTACCGAACATTATGACAAAGATAACAGAAAAACCGGCGTTAAAATTGTTGATACAGACGGTAATACTCAAAACATTCAGCTTGATGACAACGGCAATCCTCAACGTGTAGTTGAAACTCCTAAAGAAGGAAGACCCGTAGTAACTACAAATTTCAAAAACGGTGAACCTGTAAGTCAAATAAAAAAAGACGGTACTACTACAGAAAATTACGTCTACGATGACGAAGGCGAACCTGTTATAACTTCAAAGCTTGAAAATGAAGGTATTCCTGCAAAAGAAAAAAGAACCGAATACGTATACAATCAGGACGGAACCGTTACCGCAACAATTACAGAAGCAGGCGGCAAGCAAACTGTTCAAACTATTGAAGATAATATTATTCAGCACGAAACCATCACTGAAAACGGCAAAACAAAAGACAGAACTTATAATGAAGAAGGCTACATTGAATCAACCGATGATGGTGCCGTTCAAACCCAATTTAATACAGACGGTAAAAAATTATCTCAAACCAAAACCGTCGACGGTCAAACCCACACAGTAGAATATGACGGTGAAGGCAATACTAAAGGCGTTATTGTCCAAAACGGTGAAAGCCCGGCTATGATTGCAAAAAAATTCGGCTGTACTACAGATGAATTAATCGAAGCCAATCCGGGTCTTTTAAAAGGCAAAGGTAATAATAAATACTTTGTTGTAGGTCAGGAAATTAAAATTCCCCGCGAAATAGATGCAGATGAATTTGCAAGATTAAACAAAAACAGAAAAGACGCAGCAGGCGCAATGGGCGATTATGAACGTTTTTTAGCAGAACAACAGGCTGCAAAAGACGAAGTCGCTGCAAGAAAACCTATTGAATGGACTGAGAAAAAATATAATAAATTTGAAGATATTGCAAGACAATTGTTTAAAAATGAAGGTGTTGATAACCCTTCTAAAACTCAAATGAGATTGAGAATTGAAGATTTGAAAAAATCAAATCCTGAATTAAAAGACGGAGAGCTTATTGGTAAAAAGATTAAAGCAAACGTTTCTCAGGATATGCGTAACAGAATTGCTGATAAAAATGAAAAAGCCGAAGTTGCTGCAAAAGCAAAACAACGTGAAGCAAGACAGAAACAAGGTAACGCAATTGCCAATGACCTTTTTAACGATATGGACGGAATTGGTACCCGCTCAACTTTTGACGCTAATATTAAACGTATTAACCCAAATAACGTTGTTGAAGTAATTCAGGCTTATGAACAAAAATCACCTGATGAATCAATTACAGAAGCTATTCTTGATGAAGCAGGTATGAATATTAACAAAAGAAAAGATGCTGTAAGACACATCTACAATCAACTTATCGCGAGAGCGGAAGCTGAAGGCGTTGATGTTTCACAAGCAAAAGCAGAGTTTGAAAAAGCTATTAAACTTCCGCACGGATATGCTAATAACGAAGACTTTGATCCGATTTTCAATACTCTTTGTGCAGCGATTAACGGCAAATCAATGCTTACAACATCAGAAAAGGCAGAAATTTCAAACACACCTGCAGAACAGCTTCAAAATGATACAAAAAATCTCTTGAATAGTATCGTTGATGGTGCACAAGAATCTTTCAATAACCAACTTGCAGAAGACGGTTGGGCTGCAGATTTGGCAGAAGGAATTTCTTACATGTGGAATTCTAAAAATATCAGCGGTAAAGTTCAAGCTGATATTGATAAATATAAAGACCAAATTGCAGAACTTAATACAGCTAAAACAGATGCAGAATTCAAAACAAAATTCAAAGAAATCTACGGTGTTGATTATGATCCGCAGCTGGTAAAAGCTTATCAAAAACGTCAGGAACAACTTCCTCTGGTAGAAGCTACTCACGGTATTGAACAAAACTTTAATACCACTATGGCAGAACTTCTAAAGAGTGATAAGCTTACAGGTCGTTCACAATACGTTCAAACCTCAAGCTTTGGAACAGGCGTTTATCAAGAAACTGCTTCAAAAGAAGATGTGTATAATGAAAACTTAAATAAGTTCGCTGAATTTATCGGTCAAGGAGATAAAGCAGAAGGTCTTGCTCAAATTAATGAGTTTTTTGCAGACTCAGGATTGGATGCAAATTCATCGCTTGAAGATAAATACAAAGCTATGCATGAACTTGCAAAAGGATATAGCGGAATTCTTCATGCAAACACAATGGAAGCCACCGAAGGTAAAGGTTATGACGCCTTCAAAACCGAAGCCGAAAGCGCATATAAAGCGGCATTCGGACTTAAAAACGATATAGCAAAACGTGTTGGAGACTACAATACATCTCAACAAACAGGCGCAATGGTCGTAAAAGGCGTTGTTAAAGGCGGAGCCGCAATCGGTTTGGCATTAATTCCCGGTGTCGGACTAGCCGCCGCCGCAATCGGTACAGCCGCAATCAGCGCAACTGTCGACGCTACAGACAGATTATCATCTGATGTGGGTCTTAAAGACGGAGAAATCGGAGAAATTCTCAAAAATGCAGCGATTGACGGTGCTTCCGTATACGCAGGCGGTAAGTTAACTCAAATGCTTGCTAACGCAAAAACCTTTACACAAATCGGCGGTCAAATGCTCGGTGATGTTGCAACAGGTGCAGCAGCAGAAAAATTACAAACAGGTCAAATTACGCTTGGCGGTGTAATGTTCCAATGCGTATTCAGCGGAGCAGGTAATTTGGTAGCCCTCAAAAATATGGGTAAAGCACCAAAAGGAACACCTGATTCTACGCCAAATACAGTGCCTCCCGAAAGACAACTTGGTTCGCCTCAAAACGGAGCCGCAAAAGAATTACCTCCTCACACCGGTTCTGCGGTTGAAAAACGTAATCCTAATGCAGGTGACGCAGCTGGTAACAGGTCAAATGCTTCTGATGACGCAGGTAGAGCTTCGCGTAGTGCTGAAAATGCAGAGGCATCGGGTTCAAAACGTGAAGCAGGTTCCGCCGATAATGCGAAGAAAGCCGAGGACGCACGCAAGGCTGAGGACGCACGCAAGGCTGAGGATGCACGCAAAGCCGAGGACGCACGCAAGGCTGAGGATGCACGCAAAGCCGAGGACGCACGCAAGGCTGAGGACGCACGCAA
>CAOJDT010000090.1 GCA_948433295.1 uncultured bacterium | reverse complement strand
CCCCCCCCCCCCCCCCCCCCCCCCCCCCCCCCCCCCCCCCCCCCCCCCCACCCCCGCCCCCCCCCCCCCCCAAGGTCTTTAAGCTCTCCGTATAAATTTTCGCGGCGTAATTTCAACGCATTTACATTGGCGGAGGTTCTCATAACCCTCGGCATAATCGGAATCGTTGCGGCGATGACTATGCCTTCATTAATAGCGAAAACTAAAGAAAAAGAAGCCGTATCGCAGTTAAAAAAAGTTCACTCAACTTTGGAAAATGCTTTTCGTCTTGCACAAAACGAGCATTCTGAGATTTCTAACTGGTTTAGCGGAAATGATAGGCAAATAAATGCTGAAATTTTTTATAATAATATAAAACCATACCTGAAAATCTCTAAAGATTGTGGATTTGAAGCCGGGTGTTTTACTCCGGGAAAAATTAAAACCCTTGACGGACGTGATTATATAGACTATGATAACTATTTGACTGAGTATAAGATTATTCTTGCAGACGGAACTCCGGTAATGTTTTATTTTCCGGCAGAAAATGATTATATCTACGGTAATATTAAAGTGGATATTAACGGTAAAAATGGTGAATATACTTTAGGTAAAGATGTTTTTGTTTTTAATGTAACTAAATCAGGAATCATTCCGGGAGGAAAATTTAATGAGCCATCAGCTGGATTTGAAGAATATTGTAATATTTCAAAAAATTTGAATGCAAACGGTTTGGCGTGTACTGCATGGGTAATCTACAACGAAAATATGGACTACCTTCACTGCAGCGACTTAAGTTGGGACGGTAAGAAAAAGTGTAAATGATTCCTTGTTGACTTTTTTTATTTGTGATATAGTAAATGTGTATAAAAAGGTATTTCTTACACTTTTATAACTTGACTAAAAAGAAGGAGAAAATTATGTCAACAAAAGAATTTTTTACAAATTCTGAAGAATTGAAACAGCTTTATTCAGCTGCTCGTGCAACTATTACAGCCCCTTTCTTCGGTAACAATGTTGAAGAAGTAAAATCAGTTTCAGAAGCTTATAAACTGGCTAAATCTTCTTCAGGTACTATCGAACTTACAGGCATGCCTGTTTACAAACCTGAAAAATTAGGTTTACCTCAAGGTGCTAACCAATTATTATTCAATGACGGTACGGTTGTAGGACGTTGTGCCGCTGCAAGAAAAATCGTTGGCGAACCAAACTGCGATTTGAAATATTTATTACCTATTATCCGTGAAGCTATCTACTCTACACGTGATAAATTGATGTACAAAACCGAAGCTGTTGTAGGTCTTGAAGAAGACTTTATGATTAAAGCTCACCTTATGATTCCTGAAGGTTTTGAAAATATTATGTATTCTTGGATGTTGAACTTCCAATACATTAATGAACAATATGCTCAAATGTACTCTGAATCAAGAGAACTTCCTGAAGGCGATATCTATGTGTTCTCTGATCCTGATTGGACACACCCTGACTTCCCTTACGGTTTGACTTTCTTTGATCCTGAACACAACTGTGCATGTATTTTGGGTATGAGATACTTCGGTGAACACAAAAAAGGTACTTTGACCCTTGCTTGGGGTTGTGCTGCTCGTAACGGTTACGCTTCTTGCCACGGTGGTATGAAACGTTACAACCTCGACGGCGGAAAATCTTTCCAAGTTGCAGTGTTCGGTCTTTCAGGCTCAGGTAAATCAACAATTACTCACGCTAAACACAACAACAAATACGATATTACCGTTCTTCACGATGACGCATTTATCATTAACGTTCACGATAAATACACAATCGCTCTTGAACCTGCTTACTTCGATAAAACAGCAGATTACCCTATTGGCTGCGACGATAACAAATATATTCTTACTCAACAAAACGCAGGTGCTATCCAATTGGCTGACGGTAAAGTAGTTTCTATCACAGAAGATATCAGAAACGGTAACGGACGTGCTGTTAAATCTAAACTCTGGTCTCCAAACAGAGTTGACAGAATCGACCAACCTATCAACGCTATTTTCTGGTTGATGAAAGACCCTACAATTCCGCCTGTATTGAAATTGTCAGGTGCAGCATTGGGTTCTGCTATGGGTGCTACTTTGGCTACAAAACGTTCTTCAGCAGAAAGACTTGCTGCAGGTGTTGACCCTAACGCATTGGTTGTTGAACCTTACGCTAACCCGTTCAGAGTATATCCGTTGTCTGTTGATTACTCAAGATTTAAACAATTAATCGAAGATGGCGTTGATTGCTATATCTTGAACACAGGTGACTTTATGGGTACTAAAGTTCAACCTAAACATACTTTGGGTATTATTGAAGCTATCGTTGAAGGTTCTGCTAAGTTCCATAAATGGGAAAACTTCTCTGATATCGAAATTATGGATATCGAAGGCTTTGATGCTTCATTCTCTAACAAAGAATACGCTTCTCAATTCGTTGCTCGTATGAACGACAGAATCGCATTCGTAGAATCAAGAGAAACTGAAAAAGCAGGTATCGACAAACTTCCTGCTGATGCTTTGGAAGCTCTTAAATCTGTAGTTAAAGAAGCATCTGCTCTCGCTAACGTATAGTTTGAGGTAAATAAAACTTAAAAAAGACGGATTCTTATGAGTCCGTCTTTTTAGTTAAGGTAATAAAAAAAGACCGCCTGATATTTCAAGCGGTCTTTTTAATTATTGCAATTAAACTATTCAACTTCGATAGCGCCAACAGGGCAAGCATCTGCTGCTTCTTTAACGCAATCCATGTTATCTGCTACAGCTGATTCATCAACTTGAGCAATACCGTCTACTGAAAATACTGCGTCGCAAATAGATTCGCAAGCGCCGCATCCGATACAAGAATCGTTAACTTTAACTGTCATTTTTAAGTCTCCTTATTATTTATCATCATACGTGAATTTCTTCACGATGATATTATAAAACAAACAAATTAAAATATCCAGTCTTTTATAATTTTTGAAACATAATCAAAACCGTTAATGATTCCGAGGTCTTCGCCTGCTGTTTTGTGATTGTAAGCCAGTACTGGTACCATTTCTCTTGTGTGGTCGGTTCCCGGAACGCAAGGGTCACATCCGTGATCGGCTGTGATTATCAGTAAATCTTCATTATTCAGCGCAGGTATAATTTCCGTCAGATAGCGGTCAATTTCTTCTACTGCGTCGCCGTATCCTTTCGCATTGTTACGGTGACCGTAAAGCATGTCGGTATCCACAAGGTTAGTAAAGATTAATTCAAAATCATCGCCGCAGTTAATATTCGGGTAGGCAATTTTGTCCAAATCAAGTTCGTTTTTAACAGCTTTCAAAGTTAATTCAAGACCTTCTTTATTTGAACCTGTGTGGATGGCATGAGTTATTCCCGATTTAGAGAAAATGTCTTCGATTTTACCTATGCCTATAACTTTTCCGCCCTTTTCAAAAATTTCATTGAGTAAGGTTCTTTTAGGAACCATTGAGTAGTCTCGTCTGTCTTTTGATATTCTTGTAGGTTTGCCGTCAATAATTTTATAAGGTCTTGCGATTACGCGAGAGATATTGTAATTTCCTTCATCAAGGATTCTGCGTGCGGTTTCGCACCATTGATAGAGGGTTTCGAGCGGAATCATATCCGTATCGACAGCAATTTGATAAACACTGTCGGCAGATGTATATACAATCGGAAATTTTGTTGCGTGGTGTTCATCGTTCAATTCTTCAATAATTGCAGTGCCGCTTGCAGGTTTATTTGCAAGAATTCCGCCGCAATTGGTTTCTTTTATAAATTTTTCAATAAGTTCAGACGGAAAACCTTCAGGGAATGTTGCAAAAGGTTTGTCCAAAACAAGTCCCGCGATTTCCCAGTGACCTGTTGTAGTATCTTTTCCCTTTGATTTTTCTATCATGGTTCCGTATTTAGCAAGCGGAGTGTCGGTTTTAGAAATACCTTCAAAATCCTGAATATTACCGAGTCCGAGTTTTGATAAATTCGGAACATTCAAACCTTTATTAAATTCGCAAACGTGCTTGAGCGTATTGCATTCGGGAATATCATTAAACTCTCTGCAATCGTCCATTGCCCCGATTCCCATTGAATCAATTACAACAATTACGGCTCTTTTCATACCTTACCCCCTTTTTAAGACTATTGTAGCATAAAAAAGGTTTTAGTCTTACAAAAACCTAAAAATCATTTTCTTGTGTAACGCTTCTGCAAATACGGTGTCATTTATGTTTTAGGGTCAGGGAGAGGCGTCTTCGACGCCCATAAAAAAAAACGGACGCCCCTTAGAGATGTCCGATATTTCATTTCTGAAACAAAAAGGATTTACATTAACTTAAGTCTGTTTGTTTCGAATTGTTCAACCGTGACGAGTTTCAAACTTCGTCCTTACACTACTGAAAATTCGTTAATACTCAATACCCTGTCTTGCCATAACCCCTGTATCAAAGTAATGTTTGATAGGTTTCATTTCTGTAACGAGATGTGCCATAGCTTTCAATTCAGGGTGAGCATAGCGTCCTGTTAACACGATTTCAAGATTTTCAGGTTTGTTCATTAATGCTTCTTTTACTTCGCTGACTTTAATCATATTCATTGAAGTACAAATATTAATTTCATCAAGAATGATTAATTGATATTCGCCCGAATTAATTGCTTTTTTAGCGAATTCCCAACCTTTTTTTGCTTCTTTAAAGTCATCCATGCAAACGTTATGAGAGTAACAAACTCTATCCATACCGAATTGAACAACATCAAGATTAGGAAGGAATTTGGATGAAGTAATTATTTCACCGTAAGAAGTAGCGCTGTCACCTTTTGTAAATTGAATAATAAGCACTTTCCAACCGTGACCGAGAGCTCTTAATGCAAGACCCAAAGAAGCTGTAGTTTTACCTTTTCCGTCACCTGTATAGATTTGTATGTAACCATGCTCTAACACTTCTAATTACCTCCGATACAACTATCAAATTATAATCTCCATCACCATTGTAAACGATTTTTTAAAAAGTTTAATCGTTCTTTAGGTTGATAACCCCTGAAGCGACGATTTTTAACTAACCCCGCCTCCCAAGATTTTTGTGTATATTCATCATAGACTAAAACTCAAAAAAATAAACAGTTTTATACTAAACCATGCTAATCTCGTTACATTAAATTTTCTTAATAAATCTTACATCGTTTCAACAAGACGATTTGCGCCTGTTAGTTATTTAGCAAAAAAGTTTACTAAACTTTTGTTAAGTTCAAACGTTTTTTACTTGCAAAACCTCAAAGAATTCATCTCTATTGAAGCATGGTCAAATCCATGAGATTAAGCAATGTAAATATGATTTTGCGGTAATTGTGAATGATTTTTTAAAAATATGGGTATAATAAATTATACGGGGTCGAGAAATAAGTTTTTATACTGGTTGTAAAGTTATGTTACGAAAAAGGGAACTTGATGAAATTCATGAAGATAAAAATTTTTTATATATATAAGAGTAACAAACAAAGAGAGAGAATTGACGTATGACATCATCAGTTACAAACAGAACTGCTGTCAGACCCGGTTTCGGTAAGATACCCGATAGACCGTCGTTTGATAAAAAGTCATTAGCCGCCAAAAAGACGGGTTCTTCGGGCACGGCTGTGTCGACTTCTACTCTTAAAAATTCGGCAACGCAGGGTGTTGCAACTGCTACTAAGTCAACAGTATTTCAAACCCGTGCCAAGGGGCAAACCTCGGGACCGTTTGTTGCAGGTACGCATAATATGGGTGTGAACGATTTTTATCGTAATCGAACAAACACAACTCCTCACGGATTTTATGCTGCACAGGGAGGAAAATTCCAACTTGAAAGCGACATGGGTATGACCAGACGTGCAACAAATCGTTTGCTGGATAAGGCTTACGGAAATCAGCAAGCACAGATTCAATATCTGAACCAGATGAGCGGTTGTTCGCATACTCACAAAATGTCTACAAGGGATTTTATATCAGGTCTGGTAACAATGTTTACGGGTCTGGTGACTGAATTTGGCGGAAAGAGTGACAAAACTCAGACGGCAAAAACAGTTATATCTTCAAATCCTGATGTTGCGGCAATGCAGAATGCAAAAACTTCTGAAGAATTGTCAACTGCAATCAGCACTGCACAAGGTAAGCTTTCGAATATCGGAACTTCATTGACTTCGGCTCAGGATGAATTGAAGAAACTTAAAGACGGACTCGGTGAACTTAAGCAAAATGCAACAAATACCGCTCAAGCTTTGAAGGATAATAAAACGCAGATAAGTCAAAAACAGAGCGAAGTACAAAATAATATTAATAGAGAAAGCGCTTCAAAAATGGCTATGAGTGCAGCTCAGGCTCAGGTCGATATGTTGAAAAGTCAACTGTCTTCGGCAAGTCCAATTGCAAAAGCAGGAATAGAGGCGTCGTTAAGGCAGGCTGAGGAGCAGCTGAAACTGAAAACAGAGCAGTATGAACAGGCGGTTAAAGATAGGGCTGCGTCTCAAGAACAGCTTCAAGAGTTGAATAATCAAACAGCCGGATTGGAACAGGCTGCCAATACTGCACAAAAAAATCTTGATGTACAAAATGAAACTATTTCAATAAAAGAAAAAGATGTAAACACTCTTAAACAACAGCAAAAAGAACTGACCGACGGGATACAGTCAGGTGAACAACGGCTTGAAACGCTAAAGAAAAAAGATGGTGACGGAGATAAAAAAGCTTAATGTAAAAAACTTTACATTAAGCTTTACTTTTATATAAAGTTAATTTATAATTTAGAGAGACAGTATTGTCATTTTAGAAAGAACGGGTCCCCCCGTTCTTTTTTACTCATAAAGAAAAGCAATACTGAGACAGTGAGGAAGGCAGTATGGTTAAACAGGATATTAACAGGCATGACATTTTAGAAAAGATT
>CAOJDT010000089.1 GCA_948433295.1 uncultured bacterium | reverse complement strand
AAATTCAATCCCGATTTATTAAGAACATACGCGGAAGGATGCCACTATATTGTTCGCGTAATGAGAGAATATAAAGGCGAAACTGTTCTTTATAATTACGATGTTCCTAATAACGACCTGTTTAAATTTATAAAATCGTTTGAAGAAAATACACTTGACGGGAAAATTATTGAAATTGAAAAATACTTTCCCGATGAATTAGCATAGACGCCGGTAACACGGCGACGGCAATGCCGGAGGATTTTTAGAATAATGGATTGTTTTTTTAGAGATTATCACGAAGCCTTATTTAAATGTAATAAACCTTATCAGTATGTAGGCGGAGAATTTTTATCTTTTAACAAAGATTTTGACAGCGCAAAAGTAAGATTTGCATTCGCATTTCCCGATAAATACGAAATAGGAATCAGCAACCTTGGCGTAAGAGTTCTTTACGGACTTGTAAACGAACATCCCGATTATATGTGCGACAGAGTTTATGCACCTGAACCTGATTTTCAGCCGAAAGAGCTTTACGGATTGGAAAGTAAACGAAAGATTAAAGATTTTGACGCAGTGGGATTTTCTCTCCAATATGAAATGGCTTATCCTACCGTATTAAAAATGCTTGAGATGGCGGGAATTCCTTACAAAAATGCCGACAGAACCGATGAACATCCGATTATCATTGCGGGTGGACCTTGTGCGTTTAATCCGCTTCCTTTGGCGGATTTTGTCGATGTATTTATGATAGGTGACGGCGAAGACAGTATTATTGAGGTTTGCGAAATCTTAGAAAAAACAAAAGGTTTACCGCGCGAAGAAAGAATTAAAGCACTTTGCGAGGGTGAAAATTCCGGTCGCTGGTCAAAACTAACGGGCGGCATGGTTACAAAAAGAATAGCGCAATTAACCTATGAAACAGCGCTAAAAAAATATCCGATTCCTTTCTCATCCTCGGTTCAAGACAGAGCGGTAGTGGAAATTCGCCGCGGCTGCAGCAGAATGTGCCGTTTTTGCCAGCCTGGTCACGTAACTCTTCCGATAAGAGAACGTTCTGCGGAAGATATTATAAAAATCGCAAAAGAACTCGTCAAAAATACGGGTTATGATGAATATTCGCTACTATCGCTTTCTTCTAACGATTACGCGAATATAAAAGAGGTAATAAAAGAACTCGCTGTTGATTTTAATAAGAAAAAAATCTCTGTTTCACTTCCGAGCCAGAGAATAGACGGGTTTAACCTTGAACTTGCAAACCTGGTTCAAAGTGTAAGAAAATCAACAATGACGCTTGCGCCCGAAGCGGGTTCGCAGCGTCTTCGCGATGTTATTAAGAAAAACATTACAGAAGAAATGATTTTGAACGCGGTTACAACGCTTTACGAAAACGGATGGTCAAGAATCAAATTCTACTTTATCTGCGGACTTCCGACCGAAACAAAAGAAGATATGGATGAAATGGCGGAACTTTTCAGAAAAATACGCTACCGCTGCCGTATGATTAAAAAAGAAAAAGGTTTGTCGCACGGCATGGATTTGACCTGTACGCTTTCGATTTTTGTACCGAAACCGTTTACACCGTTCCAATGGTGCCCTCAGATGGATTTGGATAAGGTAACTGAACATATCAAATATTTAAAAGAACAAATTAAGACCATTAAAGGTGTAAAAATTAATTATCACGAAAAATTCGTATCTCAACTTGAAGCAGTCTTAACTCGCGGGGATGACAGTCTTTGCAAATACATTGAAGCACTTTACAAAAAAGGCTGCTATCTGGATGCTTGGGGCGAATACTTTAACAAAGATATCTGGTACCAAACAGCGGAAGAACTCGGTATTAACCTTTCTCAACTGGCACAAACACAATATGATTTGGAAAAACCGCTTCCGTGGGATTTCATAAACATCGGAGTTGATAAAGAATGGTTTAAGAATGAGTACAAACAAGCATTCAATGTCACGTCGTCCTCAGAACATGTAATTCCGACCTGTCAGACAAAATGCGTCAACTGCGGGGTTTGCAAAAACCTTAAAACTCGCAAAGTTATGGATAAGCCTTTTGTCGCAAGCGATGCCGCGCAAAATCTTGTTATAGAAAAAGAAGACCCTAAAACCTGCAAACATTATGAAAAGCCGATTTACAGATATCGCATAAAACTTACAAAAACAGGAATTCTAAAATACTTCTCTCATCTCGACTGGCAAAATACTTTCTTTAAAGCCATTGCCCGAACGGATTTGAACGTGGTATTCTCGCAAGGTTTCAACCCTACAATGAAAATTTCAATGGGAATTGCGCTTCCTCTTTTTGCGGAAAGCATCACCGAATTCGTGGATATAGAACTGTTTGATGACCTGCACACTCAAGACCTCCAACTAAAGTTGCAAAAAGTTCTACCGCCGCAATCTCAAATACTAAGTATTATTAAAATTGAAAAATCGGCTCCTGCAATTGATATTACTGCACAATGGGCTGAATATGAGATTACTGTGGCAGACGAAAAACTTTACGATTTTGATAAATTAAAGTATAATACAGACAGAGTTTTATCTTCCGAAGAAATTTTTATCGAGAAGAAAAACAAAAAAGGTTTAATCAAAAAAACAGACATAAAACCCGCAATACAATCTTTCAGATTCGACGGAAACAGTCTGTTCACAGTACTGAAAACAGGTCAGGGAATCGACGAAAATGCAATTCCGGCATTAAGAGCGGATGCTTTAATGAATATAATTGCGCCTGATGTATCGTTTAATATCAAACGTACCCGATTCTTTGACAAAGATTTAAGAGAATTATAAGGATTTTTAAAATGGCAAACAACAACAGAAATCACAGAGACAACCAGCAGCACGGTAAAAGAATAATTATCGCGGAAAGAGATAATATTGCAGCCGTTCAGGAAAACGGAAAAGTAACAGACTTTTTTATTCACAGAGGCGATGTTTTATTAGGCGATGTATACCTTGCAACCGTTGATAATATTTTACCGAGTATTGACGCGGCGTTCGTTAACGTCGGTACGGATAAAATGGGATTTTTACACGCTCAGGACGTAATGGGTAAAGGGACTTTAAAAGAAAAACTCAAACCTAAACAAAAATTAATCGTTCAGGTTGTAAAAGAACCTACAGGTCATAAAGGTCCGCGAGTTACTACAGAAATCAGCCTTCCCGGAAGATTCCTCGTTCTTATGCCTTATGAACCGGGCGTAAGCGTAAGTAAAAAAATTGAAAATTCAAGAGAACGCGCAAGATTAAAAGCAATAATGAATTTAATCAAACCTGTCGGCGTCGGCGTAATCATCAGAACTGAAGCTGAAGGTCAATCCGAAGCCGATATTCAGGAAGATTTGGAAATCCTTCTCGAAAAATGGAACAATATTATTACTTCGGCGGAAACTCTCAACCCGCCAAACCTGATTTACAGAGATCAGGATTTGTTATACAGAGTAATCCGTGAGGCTTGCACGGAAGACGTGAAAGAAATTGTCGTAGATACGGCATTCGCGCTTCAAAGGGTTCAAAATATCCTCCAGAACTGGCACATGAATAAAAATATCGAAGTAACTTTATACAAAGGAACCGAACCGCTCCTTGTTGCTTATGATATTCATAAAGAAATTAAAGCCGCACTTAATGTTAAGGTTAATATGCCGTCCGGCGGATATTTGTTCATTCAACAAACAGAAGCACTCACGGTAATCGACGTTAACAGCGGTAAATTCACAAGTTCATCTACTCAGGACGAAACAATCCTTAAAACAAATATAGAAGCGGTTCATGAAATCGCACGCCAGCTTCGTTTGAGAAATATCGGCGGTATGATTATCGTTGACTTTATTGATATGATGTCACGCGCAGATAAACTCGCAATGCTTGAAGAACTCGAAATTGCGCTTGAACCTGATAAGGCAAAACCACAAGTAGGTCAACTTTCTGATTTAGGCTTGGTGGAACTTACACGTCATCGTCAAGGTCAATCTTTGTCGGAAATCTTTACGAAAAAATGTCCGCATTGCCAGGGTACAGGATATTTCAATCTGGACTTCAATTTCGCAACTCCTACAGCCGAAGGCGAATACAGAGCAAAAGCGGCTAAGTTGAAATTGCCTGTAGGCAACAATAATTTCAAGAAAAATAACAACAATAACAAACAAAACAACAAACCTCAAATTGAAGAAGCGCCTGTTGAAATAATCGAACAACCTCAAATGCCGGAAATTCAGGTAGAAAATCCTTCTGTGGTTGCGGCTCAGGAATCAGAAAAAACAGAAAAGAAACCTAAACGCGGCAGAAAATCTCGCTTCGATAAAAAGAAAACCGAACAGGTTGAAACTCCACTTGCCGTAACCGATGAAATTCATACGGCAGAAACCATTCTTAAACCAAACGAAGAACTTAAACCTGAAATTGCAGAAGAAGTAATTGAAGCAAAAGCAGCAGTTGCAGTCGAAGAAAAACCTGAAAAAGAACAGGAACAACCAGCAGCTCCGGTTGAGGAAGTTAAAGAAGAATCTTCAACAGAACAGCCGGCAGAAGAGGTTAAGGAAGAAAAACCTAAACGCACAAGAAGACCTAACCGCGGAACTTCAAAACGTACAAAAACAAAGAAAACCGCAAGTGAGGAAAAAGTTGAAACTGAAGAATCTTAGTTTAATTTTAATACTCGGATTAATAATTGTATTATCGGCACAGGCAGGATTATGTACGGAAGAAATCGCTCAGCATGTACCTGCCGTTGCTGATATTCCATCAAAACAACCGACGGGTGTAATGATTACAGCGACGAAATTCATAGTTACAATGGGCGGAGTTGTAATATCTTCAATCGTAATCTGGGCGGGACTTTCGATTTACAACAAAATTATTTCAAAACGAGGTTTTAACAAAGGAACATTAAATGACGATGTTTTGAATACTCCAAAAACTGTTGAAGATGCAGTAACTTTTTTTATAAAAAGAAACAAGTTAAAATAGGAGAAAATATGAAAAGATTAAACGCAAGCGGCGCAATAGGACTTTTAATTTCAATGCTTATAATCGCGGTATTATTTATTTTAATGATGCCGACACTTAAAAATACGGGCGGTGCCGGAATCTATGGAAGTTCTATTGATAAAAAAAGCGTTGAAGAACGTGTCAATAAACAGGTTGAAGAAATTCAAAACATGAGAAATCAATCACTGAATATTCCTCAGGAGTATCAGGATTAAATCTTACTTTTCTGATTTTCTTCAATAATCTCGACCATTTCTTTAAGTATTTTATTGTAAGGTGTCGGGATATTATGTTTTTTACCAAAATCAATAACCGTTCCGGCAAACATATCAACTTCAGTTTTCCGCCCTGCTTCAACATCCTGCAGCATGGAAGTTTTGCCATCGGGAATCATTGTTGAAAGGTGTTTGAGAGTTTCGTCTATCATTGTTTCGGTATTGTTAATTCCTTCTGCCTTTGCAATATCGCGAACTTCTGCCATAATTTTCACTGCAAATTGCATAAAATGTTTATTTTCCAGCATTTCACCGAATGTCATTCTTAAAATCGCCGTAGGCTGGTTCGCACACACATTCAACATGAATTTCAGCCACATAGAACGTTTTATATCTTCGGGAATTTTATAATTTATTCCTACAGTGTCAAAGTATTTTTTCACGGAAAGAACATTTTCACAACTATTATCAGGTGCGCCGAAAACAATTGTGTTTACATCATCATGCGTAATCGAATTACCTTCTCTGACAGAACTGTGACCTATAAAATAAGAATAGAGAAGTTTTTCTTTACCGTAAATTGCACCTATAATATCTTCACTTGTCACACCGTTCAAAAGCGAAAGTATGATGGTATCCTCTTTAACAAAATTTTTGATATTTTTAACGGCGTCATTCAGTCCGCTGAATTTTGTGGCAATAATAATCAAATCAGCCTTAAAATCACAGTCTGAGGGCAAGAGATAGTTAAAATCCAAACGAACACCGTTAAAAATAACGGGATTCTTCGAATATTTTTCTTTTCTCTTTTCGTCTACAAGAACACGAAAATCGTCAGCATTATGTCGCTGAATCTTATCCGCATAAATTGTGCCAATGGCACCGAGTCCGCATAATAAAACTTTTTTGATTTCTTTCATAATTGTAATTTTAACACCAAATATTAAACTCGGCGCATATCTGAATAAAATCTTTAGAATTTAATTCGGCAGACACTCAAAATATTTTTTTGTTTTGTCATAAGGACATTCATCGCGCAGAACATAATATGAACAGCCGATACCGTTCGCACCTTGATTAGATGTTAAACTGCAAGGATTACCCGCACGGGAAGTCCCGTATTGATTATCAAAAGCATCATTCTTAATTTGTTCATCCGAAAGTTCTCTCGGTTGCCCTAGATCAGTCAGAAAATCATTATTATTCAGCCTAAAAATAAAAACGTCATGACCGAGTTTATTAGGTTTTTTATAACCGTTAACATCAAATCCGATATAAAAATTACCTTCAATTACGTAATGATTGATAAAACTCCCGTCAGGCATAACATTTATAGAGAAAATAGAAGTACCCATACCGGCTAGCGCTTTGTAATTGACAAACTGTTTTGAATTATAAGATTTAATTTCATTACCGCTTCTGGAAAGAGTTTTAATTTTACGACCGAGGGCAATTTTATTAAGATATTTATAACATTCTTCTTTATTTATATAACCGTTACTGCCTGCGGGGGCATTGGCAGAATGTTCAACACAATACTGCCTGAATCTTTCTATACCCATATCTGTTTTAGCAAGCAATATTGCCTGAGAAATATTAGAAAAAGTTTTTTTATACTGACTTTCTAAAGCTTTATTTCGGAATTTTGAAATCAGCGCAGGCATAGTCATCGCCGCAACAATTCCGATTATGCCGAGGGTGATTAAGACTTCGGCAAGAGTGAA
>CAOJDT010000088.1 GCA_948433295.1 uncultured bacterium | reverse complement strand
GTATTTATCTCAAAAAACGGCTCAAAAAGACGTGATTTTGCTTCTCCGCAACCTACTAAATCGTTATATGTGTAATTTTTGTCCTCACGATTTTGAACCAGATAATATTTTTCTGTCCCTATCCTAATCCAAAACGGCGTTGTCTTTGAATATCGCTGAGAAAAAACCGTTATCGGCAACGGAAGATCAGGATTATAAAACGTATAAGGATATTCTGCAAACGCCGGCATCGCAGTAATCAACATTAACAATAATAATTTTTTCATAATCCGCCTTTCCGTTATTATTATAACGAAAAAATTTGTAAAAAAGTTCAGCCGGATAATTTTTTGATGTAAAATTTACTTATGACAAGCCGTAAAATTAAATGGACAATGTTTATAATAACCGCAATCGGTAATTTTATAGCCATGCTGGATTCAACAACAGTTAACCTTGCGCTTTACCCTATGTCAGTTGATTTACATGTATCAATGGGGCAGATTCAATGGGTAATGATTGCATATATGCTCGTGTTAACCGTATTTTTACCGTTTTTCGGCAAACTCGGAGACATATTTCCAAAAAACAAATTATTTTCAATAGGTTTTTTAACGTTTGCAATCGGTGCGTTCTGCAGTATGGTTTCGCCAACATTTATACTACTGGTGGCTTCGCGTTGCCTGGAAGCGCTCGGGGCATCGGTTATGCTTTCAAATGCCCAGGCAATCATCGCCAGAATCTTCAAAAAAGAACGCAGAGGCAAGGCTCTGGGACTTAACGGCTGTATAATTGCAATCGGCGGAATGAGCGGTCCTGCCATAGGAGGGGTTTTAATAAATTCATTCGGCTGGCATTCTGTATTTTTCCCTTGTATTCCTATTGCCTTAATAGGCGCATATTACGCCTGGAAAATGCTTCCGAATTACGTCAAAAAGAAAAAATTCAAATTCGACTATAAAGGTTTTATATATTTTACAATAAGTTTATTTGCACTGCTTCTTGCAATCTCAGAAGGTTATCAGTGGGGTTGGACTTCAATAAAAATTATAACACTGGGCGTAATAACCCTGCTTTTTGGCGGGCTTTTCTATTTTCGTGACCATAAGATAAATTACCCGCTGATTGATTTTTCAATGTTTAAAATCAAACCCTTCACATTTGGAAACTTAGCCGTAATGACATCTTATATGGCAATGTTTACAAACGGAATTCTACTGCCATTTTATTTGCAGGAAGTATTGAGGCTGAATGCAATGATTTCGGGGCTTTTGATTTTGCCGTATTCGGTAACACTGTCATTTATAGCGCCTATCAGCGGAAGACTTTCTGGCAAATACGGAAGTCGTTATCTTACACTTTGCGGTCCGATTGTCTATATTATTGCGCTGATAATTTTCACTACTTTTGATAAAACAACTCCTATGTGGCTGATAGTTACGGCATCGGGAATTATGGGTATCGGAAACGGACTTTTCCAATCACCGTCCAATAATGCGATTATGACAAGCGTTCGCAAAGAAGAACTCGGAATTGCATCGGGAATCCTTGCACTTTCCAGAAATATGGGAAACATTCTCGGTATTGCAGTAACAATAACGCTTTTTGAAACATTCAGGGATATTTTCCTCAACCACGGTCAAGCCTACGAAACCGCTTTTTTAAACTCGTACCATACAACGATGTGGTTCGGAATAATATTCGGAGTCGCCTGCTTTGCCTTTGCATACATAGCATACAAACCGCAGAATGATTAATATTCTGTAACACTCACCTCTAAAAAACGCAAATTTTTATATTTTTGTTTTTAAATAAATATAAAAAGTAGAAAGTTAGGGGAAATTATGGCTTCAATTTCAAATATTAATGCAGTTAACGGACTTAATTCCACCGTTAATAATATGCCTGCTTTTGGTTCAAATCCGGATAAAACAGACACGAAAAAATCTTCCGGTAATAAATTTTTGATTGGTGCAGGTGCCGCTCTGGCTGTAGCAGGTACGGTTGTCGGCGGAATTATGTACGCCAAACACGCAAGATTTACCAAAGCGTTTAATGAACTTGCCGACAATATTAATAAATATGTTACAAACATAAAAAATGACGATTTCTTCACAAGCCGATTTGATTTGTCCAAAATTGATGAAGTCGCTGCCTCTGATATTGCAAAAATCCGTGAACTCAAAAGCCAAAAAAGCCTTAAATTGTTAAAAGATCTTGAACAGGAATATATGTTAAGTTCAAGTTTAATGAGAGATTCAATCAAGCCCTACGGACTCAAACATATATTAAAAACATCTGATACAAAAGAAGCTGCAAAATTGCAAGAGTTAATTGATACAAAAGGCGACTTTACAATCGCTAAAAAATATTACCTTGAAGAACTGGCAAATGTTCAAAAACGGGCTTATCAAACTCCATCAAAAGCCGCTGGCAAAACCGCACAGGAAACAGTTGATTTGTTTATAAAAGACGGATTGTTACCACAGGGTGTAAAACCTCATACTTACGATCTAACAAAAGAACTTGACCTGGCTGTCTGCAACTACACAAACAATACAGGTTTCACCGAAAGAATGGTAAGACAAGGCGCAGGAAACGATTCAATACCAAAAATTTCGGAAATACAAAAAGCCTTTAGTAATATTGGAGGAAGAAACGCAGATTTCTTTGCACCGTATAATACAAATACGAAAAACGTTAGTTCACAAACTCTGGCAAATAATGTTTCAAAATTCAAATCAGACGATGTCAATGTTGTCAGCCTGAAATTACCGGGAGCAGGACAGGCTAAAGGACAAGATGCCAGCTCACATTATTTCATCGGTGTCGGAAGCCGCAATGGTGAATTAACACCGTTGCAAAAAGATATTATTGACGTCGGGGCAAGACTGAACGACAATGAAAGAGCCGCAATCGCAAAACTTCTCCACAACACGGAAGATATGGATTATGATGCAATTCTTTCAATAATTCAGCATTATGCCAAAGATACAGAATTTATGGCTAGAGCCGCCAAGTAAAATTTAAAACAAACATAAAAACGGAACGATTAATACACGTTCCGTTTTTTGTTAACTAACATTTACGTCCGCTTGCAATATAATTATGTGCGGAATAAAATAAAAGTGTAAAAACAACACTTGCAATAAAATGCAAGTACAAGAATATAATGGCAGGATATATGACAAACGTATGTGAAAATATAAGAAACATAGCGATTATCGCTCACGTCGACCACGGTAAAACTACCCTCGTCGACTGTCTTTTGAAACAGGCCGGTGCATTCAGAGAAAACCAGCAGGTTCAGGAACGTGTTCTTGACAGCAACGATTTGGAAAAAGAACGCGGAATTACAATTTTATCTAAAAACATTTCAATTAATTACAAAAACACTAAAATCAACGTTGTAGATACCCCGGGTCACGCAGATTTTGGTGGTGAAGTAGAACGTGTTCTCGGTATGGTTGACGGCGCGCTTCTTATTGTTGACGCGGCAGAAGGTCCTATGCCTCAGACAAGATTTGTGCTTTCAAAGGCGTTGGAATTGGGATTGAGAATTATTGTTGTTATCAACAAAATCGATAAACCTGCAGGTGAACCGCTCACAGCATTGGATAAAGTTTTTGATTTATTTACGGAATTAACTGACAGAGAAGACTTAATTGACTTTCCTTTCATATTCGCAAGCAGTTTGAACGGCTTTGCGATTAAGGATTTGGATGATGAAAGAAAAGACATGATTCCGCTTCTCGACAGCATTTTGGAAAATATTCAACCTCCAAAAGGTGATGCTTCAAAACCTTTCCAATTCCGCGCAACAACACTTGACTACAACGAATACGTCGGCAGAATCGTTATCGGACGTATCGAAAACGGAACGGTTAAGTCTCAGGAACAGGTTTGTGTAATCCACGCCGACGGTTCACAGGAAAAAGGTAAAATTACAAAACTCTTCGGCTTCCACGATTTGGGAAGAACCGAAATTCAAGAAGCTTCGGCAGGTGACATTGTCGGTATCGCAGGTTTTGCAGATGTTCAAATCGGAGAAAGCATTTGTTCAACCGATAATCCTCAGCCGCTTCCGTTGATTAAAGTTGACGAACCTACTCTGCAAATGAACTTCTCGGTTAACGACAGCCCGTTTGCAGGTCAGGAAGGTAAATTCGTAACCTCACGCCAAATAAGAAAAAGACTTTACGATGAACTCGAAAAGAACGTAAGTTTACGTGTTGAAGATACAGATTCTACTGATGTTTTCAGAGTATCGGGCAGAGGCGAACTCCACCTTGGTATCTTAATCGAAACAATGCGCCGCGAAGGCTATGAATTTCAGGTATCAAAACCCGAAGTTATTTATAAATCCATTAACGGCGAACACTGCGAACCTTACGAAAACTTAATAGTAGACGTTCCTGAAGGTTATGCGGGTAGCTGTATCGACAGACTTTCTGGCAGAAAAGCAGAAATGAAAGAAATGAACAATGCCAAAGGCAGAACAACAATGACTTTCCATATTCCTGCAAGAGGTTTAATCGGATTCAGAAGCGAATTCATAAGAATGACACGCGGCGAAGGAATTATGTATCACACATTCTTGCACTACAGACCGTTTGCGGGCGACATTCCACGTCAAAGAAACGGCTCAATCATCGCTCACGAACAGGGCGAAGCTATCCCTTACGCATTGGCTCAATACGAAGACCGCGGAGTGTTCTTTGTAACCCCTAAAACAAAAGTTTACCGCGGAATGATTATCGGTGAATGCAACAAACCGCAGGACATCGTGGTTAATATTTGTAAAACTAAAAAGTTAACCAATATGAGAAGCGCAACCGCCGATGTTATGGTAACCTTGCAGGCGCCGAAAATTCTTTCGCTTGAAGAAAGTTTGGAATACATCGGCGACGACGAACTGGTTGAAATTACACCTGAAAACGTCAGAATCAGAAAAGCCGATTTAACCAAGAAAATTTACAACTAATAAAAAAGCCTCCAACACGGAGGCTTTTTTATTTAATATGATATTTTATCTTCTGCCAGTACTTTTGCGGCACAATCTATACCGGCAATGTCACTTTTATCGTTGACTGTACACATTGCCGAATTATTTCCGATACCAGCAGGGATAACTCCGTTTTTACCTTTTTTAACCACAAACTGAAACACGTCTCTGCCAAAAGTATTCGGTTGTTTATCTCCATTGACGTCCACATAAAAGAAAAATATATGTGATTCAGGTTCATCATCATATTTAACTCCAAGTTCAGAAGCAAGCCAGGTATCAAAAGAAATATTCATACCATCGCTTAAACGTACAGCGCAATATGTATCTCCAATACCGTCAGCATGTCCATATCTGTAGACTGAACCGTTAAGCGTTTTAGTCGGAGTTTTAGACCAGCAGCCTAAAGCTTTACTTGCACAACCACAATCTTTAACAATTTTTAAATAAGGTTTGTAATAATTAAAAATTTCCTCTGCAGCAGATAATTGACCTGTGGTCATACTCCAAGACTCAATAGGATATTCGTTAGCAACACTTATAGTTGCCTGAGACAAAATTGAATAAGCCTTTTTCATAGCTGTAATATTGGCTTTATCATTTGTTTTATTAATAAGTGTCGGCATTGTCATCGCTGCAACAACACCGATTATGCCGAGCGTGATTAAGACCTCTGCTAAAGTAAATGCTTTACATTGAATGCTAAACCCTGCACGGTATAAAACACTTTCTGATGATGTAAACGCACAATTCATTTTCATATTTCCAAACCTCGATATCAAAATATTATTACCTAGTATCATTATATTGACACTATCATCATTATATTCACTTAAACATTAGTTGTCAAGATTATATAATTTTTAAATGGATAATAATATTAAACATAAATTAGGACGTAATATAAAAATTGAAAGAATTCGCAAAGATTTAACACAGGAAGAATTCGCGGAAAGAATTGACATGAGTTTGAGCTATGTCAGCAAACTTGAACAGGGTATTACATCACCGACAGCAATAGTTCTTTATAAAATGTCAAAAATTTTAAATATTAAGATGGAAGATTTTTTTGACAAAATTGAGATATAAAAATTAATCAAAATCGGAAACACAATTCATTTATAAATGGAACATTGCAGGACTCCAAAATCTTTTCATACGTCAGCGAAGATGAACCGGTTGAAATCACACCGAAAAACGTCAGAATTAGAAAATCAGATTTAACTAAAAAAATCCCGCATAAGCGGGATTTTTTATTGCGCCCAAACTCCATAATTACTGTTGACAAATTCATTACTCCATTTATTCATAAGGATATTTCTCGGTAAACTGCCGCCTTTTTCGGATAATGAAGCATATTCATCGGTCAGACGTATCTTATTTTGTATTGTGACAACATAAGCCAAAATACATCGTATCCCCAACGATTAGGACCTTTTTCACCATTAACATCCAAAACAAAACATACTACATCATAATAATTTGCATTATCATCTCTGAACATCAATACAGCACCGTCAGGTAGCATATAAGACATCATACTCGATAAAATACTATCATAAGCCGCTGTTACGTTAACGGCAACACCACCCTCCGATAGTACATCATTGCGCTTAGCGTAAGAATACTTCTTGTTAAGAGGAGTTAATTTTAATTTAGACATCAACCCTTCCTTTAACGCAGGACAATCTGCATTATTTACAGAATAAATCGGATTACCGTTCGGCTCTCTAATAACCTTAACGTAACATGAACTAAGCCCCTGATCTAAAGCTAAAAAATCTATAGCATTGTTAATAACACTATATTGCTTTTTAAAAGCTGTTTCAAAAGTTTTCTGTTGAAACTTTGTAATTAATATCGGCATGGTCATTGCCGCGACAATTCCGATTATGCCGAGAGTGATTAAGACTTCTGCGAGGGTAAATGCCTTTGATAGCTTAAAACTCCGTTGGGGGGGGGGGGGGGGGGGGGGGGGGGGGGGGGGGTGGGGGGGGGGGGGGGGGG
>CAOJDT010000087.1 GCA_948433295.1 uncultured bacterium | reverse complement strand
TTTTGATTTGTAGAATTGTCTTAAATCAAAAACTTTTTTACTGTGCATCAAGCCCACATACTTAGATTTACAATTTTTCCAAATCCAGTAAATCGCTGCGGCTTCGTTATAGAATCGTGCACTTTCGGAAATATTATCGCCAGTATTGTCGCCTATCATATTATCCACAAGCCATTCAAAATCATCCACCGATAAGGAGGTATCTTTACTTGCCGTAAACGCTACATCTCTGCCTGCATGAATAGGAGTAATTGCATTGCTTTTAAAAAGTTCTGCGGGTTTGTAATAATCCGCAAAAATATTATATTTTTTATTTTTAGCCGAACTTAAAAGTCTTTTTCGCTTAAAATTTTTCATCATATACTAAACATTCCCCGTTGAACTGTTTCTGTCATCTTCAAGTTGCCTGATATCAACATCTCCTTCTTCCGCGTACGCATTGTTTATTGCAGGAATATCAATCTCAACGTTAACATCCGCATCTACCATTTCAATATCAGATTTTGCAAATTCTTTTGTTTTACCGTCTTCCATTTTTACGGCGACCGTTCCGTTAAGGAATTGAAGGAAGCAAACCTTACCTAACCCTTCAGGAGTCATTACAGAAGAACCGATTGGCGGCATACCTTTTGCCGCATCAATATAATTTGAATATTCATAAGTAAGACAGCAAAGTAAACGTCCGCAGGTACCAGAAATTTTACCCGGAGCAATCGGCATTCCCTGATCTTTGGCAAGTTTTACGTTAATTGTTGCAAACTTTCTCAAAAAAGACGAACAACAGAACCCTCTTCCGCAAAGCCCTACACCGTCAAGAATTGAGGTTTCGTCACGAACCCCGATATGGCGAAGGTCGATTCTTACACGCGTAAAAACCTGCGTTAAATCCTTCAACAATGCCCTGAAATCGACCCTTTCCGGTGCGGTGTAGTAAAATGTAATCTTGCGTCGGTCAAAAGTTATGCGGCATTGGACAAGATTCATATTCAGTTTATGCTGTTTTATAAGTGCCTGACATTTAAAAAACGATTGAACCTCTTCTTTTTTAATATCATCAAGGGTTTGCAAGTCTCGCTGTGTACAAACTCTAATCAGGTTAAGCGGTTCGGGTTTTGTTTTATTCGCACAGTTCCAGCATTTGGAAATCTGGGAATTTACGAGTTCAACTTTTAAGGCTTCTTCACCCTTTTCCGTACGAACGATTACAAGCTGCCCTTCTTCAAGCTTAGTTCCTTCAGGAACATTCAGCGGGTAAAATGTGTTTTTTAAATATTTTACGGCATATTTCATTTTTATACGTATCTTTCTTCTTCTTTCAACTTTCTGTTCATTAATTTTGCGAGCAATTCTTGCGGTGTAATATCGGTATAAACAGCCTCATAAATCGCCGCAGAAACAGGAACTTCCATATCTAATTTTTTTGCAAGTTCACAAATAGCTTTTGAAGTCTTAACACCTTCCGCAACAGAACCCAGTTCGGCAAGAATATCGTCAATTTTTTTACCTTTACCGAGCATCGAGCCTACGGTGTAATTTCTGGACATCGGACTTGAACAAGTTGCAATCAAATCGCCCATACCTGAAAGTCCGTAAAGTGTTGACGGATTTGCGCCAAGCTGCATACTTACACGAACAATTTCTGCCATACCGCGGGTTAAAAGCGCACCCGCACAGTTATCGCCAAGCCCCATTTCATGAGCAAAACCTGAGGCAATTGCAATTACGTTTTTCAAACTTCCGCCCAATTCCACGCCGATAACGTCATTATTGGTATAAAGTCTGAAACGGTTAGGGACATTACAAGCCTTTTGAACAAATTCCGCAACCGCCATATCATCACACGCAACACAAGCCGCTGTAGGCTTGCCTGCAAGAACTTCTTTTGCAAGAGTAGGACCTGAAAGTACGGCAAGTTTTTGTTCAGGAAGAACGTCTTTTATAACTTCCGACATTCTCATCAATGACGGCAATTCGATACCTTTTGAGGCATTTACAAAAATTTGTTCAGGCTTAATTCCGGATTTTTTAAGATTTTCGCAAACACTTCTCGTTCCCGATGTTGCAACAACATTCAGAATTATATCCGCACCATCTATTGCGTGCGCCAAATCCGACGTAACTTCGACTTTATCTGCAAGTTGGACTTCAAGCGGTTTTGAACAGTGTTTGTTTTTGATTAAGTCTTCACTCAAATCCTGTTCTCTGCCCCAGACAGTTACTTTTTCAAAATTATCCGTCAAAAGCCACGCTAACGTAAGCCCCCAACATCCTGCACCGATTACCGTTAATTTCATATCTCTTATCTCTCCCTATACTGATTTTTTTGATTTCATTAATTTTATCATAAACACGCAGTGTTTTTTCAATTCTTCTCTTGATTTGTCTACATCCAAATCCATTGTTAATGATATTATAGCAGTTTTTATTTCCCAATCGCATTTCAAAAGTGCTGCAAGAGCGTCACTGTGTTGAACTTCTGCAATTTGCGCCACAATTCTTATTGCACGGTCTTTCAATTTTTCATTAACCGCTTTCAAATCAATCATAAAGTTCTCGTAAGTTTTACCGATTTTAATCATTGAACCTGTCGTCAACATATTAAGAATCATCTTTTGAGCGGTACCGGCTTTCAAGCGGCTTGAGCCGGCAATAACTTCCGGACCGACTTCCGCACAGATAACAAGTCCTGCTTCTTCTGCGATTCTGCCTTTTGAGTTACAGGTAATGCCTATAGTTTTTGCGCCGATTTCTTCTGCGTAAGCAAGAACCCCGAGTAAATACTTAGGATTGCCGCTTGCTGAAATTACAACGGCAACGTCTTTGTCCGTAAGAACTTTTGCATCTTCTTTACCCTGTTCAAAATTATCTTCAGCGCCTTCGGCAGCGTTTCTGATTGCGTTTTCGCCGCCTGCAATAATCCCCTGAACCATAGACGGCTCAACACTGAATGTCGGAGGACATTCTGATGCATCAAGAATTCCGAGGCGTCCTGATGTGCCTGCGCCGAAATAGAATAATCTTCCGCCTTTCAAAAACTGTTTTGCTATCAAATCAATAGCCTGAGCAATTTCTTCACTTGCTTCTTCAACGGCAAGCGCCACGAGTTTATCCTCGTCATTCATTTTCTTAACCATATCAATGGTTGATAAGATGTCGATGTCTTTGGTATTCTCGTTACGATACTCGGTAATCACTTCACTCATACAGACCCCCTTTTATAAACAATAAAACACTAAATAGTCTTAATCAAATTAGCCATTTCAATAGCGGCTTTAGCGGCTTCTGAACCTTTATTACCGGCTTTTGTACCTGCTCTTTCGATTGCCTGTTCGATATTTTCCGTAGTAAGAACGCCGAATATTACAGGAATTTCGGTTTGAAGACTTACGCTTGCAATACCTTTTGACAATTCTGCACAAACATAATCGTAATGAGAAGTTGAGCCTTTAATAATTGCCCCGAGAGTAATAATTGCGTTATACTTTTGAGTTTTTGCACATTTCAAAGCCAGCAGAGGAATCTCAAACGCTCCGGGAACTTTTACGATATCAATATTATCGGGATTAACACCGTGACGTCTGAGTTCATCAATCGCACCCGACAAAAGTTTTGAACCGATAAAATCATTAAATCTTGATATAATAATACAGAATTTTTCATCACCTGCAACAAGCTGACCTTCAAATGTTTTCATTAATTTTCTCCTTAGTCCTGTGTGTGACTCTATTTTACTATATAAAAGCCTATTTTACAAGGTGTGGGGCACAAATCTTATTAAAAATACACGCAATCATTACTCTTTTTCTGAAATAAATATTTGATTATTATTTAACAGCCCCGAAAAAAGAAGAAAAGAAACATTTAATACCGGCATAAGAAAAATATTTTCCATCAAACCGTAATACAGATATAAATTTAATATCAACAATAAAGAGCCACACTTATAATCGGCAGATTTTTTTATCAAAAATGCGTAGGAAATCATAAACAAAATAAACAACAAAATTCCATAATTCAACAAAATATTAGCATATCCGACATCTATTACATGCAAATCGTGAACCCTATGTATCGGCTGACCAAACAATGACAATCCGTAATAATCCATAGAAAAACTTAAATTTCTCAAACGATATTGCATTACATCATTCAATATTAAGGCTAATTTATTTGAATTCGCATACAAATAAGAAAAAATAAAGGCAAATGCAGGACAAAATATCAGACTGAAAAATCCAAGAAATTTTAAAAAATCAGTTGTCTTATTTTTCAAAATATAATTGCATAAATTTACAATAAATATCATCATAAGAAACAATATCGAAACAGTTCTGCAATTACTGATAAAAGCAGAGATTAGGAAAAACGAAAGAAGTACCAAATTTTCCTTATAACTCCATCTTTTCCATCTTAAATAAAGCATACAACAACTAACTTGAAAAAGTAACGCAGGTAAGACATTCGGATTGCTAAACCCGAAACACAATCTGTTAAAAAGTATCGAACCTGCTCTATAAAATATGTAATTATCTAAAACACCGAATCCTGCCAGCATAACAATATAGGCGATTGTACAGAGAGTCAGCCTTCCGACAAATCCTACAATTTTTTCGAACTTAATCGGCCCGATAGACAGTACCAACAGCCATGTATGGAATAACCAAGGATAATGTACGACAGAACCCACATAATAAAATAAAATTGACAAAAAGAGATGAATCAAAAATTTCCTGAATGTATATGTTTTATAAACAAATATATTCATTAATATCGAACAGATAAATACATAGTTCAACAATCTATATAAACAAAATACCATCGACATATTTTGGTGCCTGATAGGAACGAAAGAAAAAATCGTTAACAAAAAATACAGACCGAAAAGAATATAAAATATCCATTCCGGTCTTATTATATTTAAAATATTTCCCTCTTTAATCATATTTATATAATCATATCAAAAAACAGATTATTTTACAATAAGAGGCATAAAAACTTTATAATAGATGTATATTGCTGTCAGAATCAAAAGAACGCCGCTGACTTTCATCAAAATATCCGAAAGTTTGTAGAAATTTTTCCACGTTTTGAGTTTTGATGTTAAAACTCCTGCAATAACAAGGATTAAACCCTGCCCGAGCGAAAACAGAAACAACATTACAACTGCCTGCAATAAACTTGCAGACAATGAGGCAAATGCCATTATCGCAGCAAGTATAGGTGTTGAACAAGGGGTTCCTGCAAGAGCGAACACGCCTCCCAATATCAAAGGATATACAAACAAACTTCTATTGTCACCCTTAGGCATTTCTTTTATTAAAACAGGAAGTTCAAAATCAAGGAAACCTACAAGTTTTAAGCCCATAATCAGAACTATACCTGCAATTATAAGACTGAAATACGAACCGCCGACAGACGCAAAGACTTTACCCGTAACAGCACAGATTATCCCGATAACGGAAAAAACTATCGCAGTACCCATTATGAAAAACGCAAGCTGCAAAAAGGTTTTAAAAGGTTTTTCATCGGAATATCCGCCGACATAACCTATTATTATGGGAAGCATCGCCAAAGAACACGGCGATATTGATGCAACAAGTCCGCCTAAAAACGACAAACCAAACAAAAGCAGTATACTTGTATTTCCCGTAAACAGTTCTACATAATTTTCCATTGTTACTTAAGACCTTCTATACATTTTGACAATTCAGCTTCAGGAATCGCGCCTTCAATTCTTTTCACCTGCTGACCGTTTGAATCAAGCATAATAATTGTAGGAACAAGAGTTACATTATATTTTTTAATTTGTTCGTTTGTAAAGGCTTTTCCATCCTGAACAGAAATTTCCGTTAATGCAACTTTATCCTGATATTGCGGATAGACTTCTTTCATAACTTTATTCATAGTCTGACAATCAAGACACATGTTAGAAGTAAATTTGATAATCTGCGGTTTTGCAGTCTTAGCTTCTGCCATACTTACCACATCCGAATTAGAGTTGTTCATCAAGATGTAAGCAACAATCGGCACTATCAATACCAGTAAAACTGTGATAATATTTTTTTTCATAAGAAAACTCTCCTTTACGTTTCAATCATATCATAAACGAAAAAGAGAGTTTAACTATTCGACACCTAGACATCTTCGGGAACATAAAAATCAGCTTTTGCCACAAGTTCTCTTGTATGTTCGTAACAACAGGAATTTTTTGTAATTTGCTGATATTCTCTTACGATATTTATAACGTCATCCACTGACATTTTAATAATTCTTCGTTCACCCTCAATAATTCTTGCCATACTACCATCCTTTCAACATCAGGTATCGGCATAAATGAGTGAAACTTTTGCAAAATCCGCTGAAATATTTAGAAATAATTTTTATAATCTTAACAATATCTAAAATAAAAAGACGCAGTGCATATAAGTACGGAGTCTTTCTATTTTATTGTTATAACTTTATCGGATAATCTTTCGGAACTTTCCAACCGTTTACTTCAATAAGTTTTGTACAATAAAGCGGGAATTTATTAGCTTCTTTACAGCCAAACTCCGGATGTGTAAGTAATTTTTCAACTGTTCCATCCCATTTCCAAGAATAAGGAGTACCATTCTTATTAAATAAAAATATATTTTTGCCATCTACTCCCAAGCCATTTTTTGCCGCATAATTTCCATTCTGTATTGATTTATCTATCCAGTTTAAACATTCTCGGTAATCAACACAATATTTTACATCATAATAATATATAAAGCCGGAACCGTCCGCTAATGCAAAAGCTACTCCATCGGGAAGAACTTTATATGACGTCGTTTTTAAATATTTAGCTAAATATTTATTATAATATTTAAGATAATCCTCTCCCGAATTGGTAATTTCATCACCTGACGGTTCTCTTAATATCTCCCAATATTGCAGTTCACCATGTTCTGCTTCTGCCATTCTAACAGCCTGTTGATATACAGATGCAAATTTGGAAATACGTGTTTCTAAAACATTACGTTTGTAATTCTGAATCAGCGTCGGCATAGTCATCGCGGCAACAATTCCGATTATGCCGAGGGTGATTAAGACTTCGGCAAGAGTGAAACCGAATTTTGGACTCTGCCTCACAAACGATTGAGTATCGTTTGTGAGAGGTTGCGCCGTGTGAGCGTAAGCGAACCCAGCCCGTCTGGTCGAGCCGGACGTTACTCCGGCGAGAGCCCCAATA
>CAOJDT010000086.1 GCA_948433295.1 uncultured bacterium | reverse complement strand
TACAGAGTTCTGTTTCAAATTATTATTACGAAGGAAAGAAATAGAAAGAAAATTAAACTTCATATCATCGCACATTTTGTATAATTTAACTAAATCATCAAGATTATTTTCCAGAACGATTGTTTTAATATCAACCATTGGGCGTTTTTCTCGTGAATTCATTTTATCGAAATTGGACATAATTTTGTCCCAAATACCGTCTTTTGCACGATTTTTGTCGTGATTTTGACCATATCCGTCCAGAGAAACCGATAAAAGCATCATTTTACTTTTTATAAAAGCGTCAATAATTTCGTCATTTATCAAAATTCCATTAGAAACGACATTCAACTTACCCATAGTTTTTTTTGAAGTTTTCATCAAAATATCGACAAAATCTTTTCTTACAAGAGGTTCTCCGCCGACAAGAGTAACAAAAGAATAGAATGGAATCTGGTCTATAATTTTAAACCATTCGTCGGTAGTAAGTTCTTCTTTGTTTCGGTCGTCACCTACATAACAATAAGGACATTGGAGGTTGCATCGATACGTTAATTCAAAAAAGTATCTTAAAGGTACTAAAGCTTTTCCCGAATCCGACACATAAGACGGCATCGCATAAAGATTTCTTGCTATATCGAAAAGATTAGATAAATTTGTCATTTTTTCTCCAAAATGATTGAGATTCTTCGCCTTATTCCGTCCTTCTGAGCGGAGCGAAGAATCCCATAACCTTCGGCTCAGAATGACGATAATTCTATGGCAAAAGCAATAAACTTGTCCATATAAAAAGCATTCCCGAAACAATACCTATCATTGAAAGGTGCCAGCTTCCGTATTCTTTTGCAAGCGGTAACAAAGTATCAAACGATATGTAAATCATAATTCCCGCAACAGCCGCCATAGATGCGCCTACCATAATTTGCGGCATAAACAGATTAAGCAAAAACATTCCGATAATAGCCCCGATAGGTTCGGATATACCTGATAAAGCCGCATATAGCATTGCATATCTCCTTTTACCCGTAGCCTGATAAACAGGAAGCGCAACCGCAATACCTTCAGGAATATTATGAATAGCAATCGCCAAACCGACAGAAATCCCCAGAGTCAAATCCTGAGTAGAAGTCATAAAAGTTGCCATCCCTTCAGGAAAATTGTGAACACAAATAGCTATTGCCGTGAGAAGTCCTGCGTGCTTAATCATACTGTTATGTTTGGCAGGCATATCAGGATGAAGCATTTCTTCCTCATCCACGTGATCAGGAAGGAAAAAGTCAATAAGAATTGCAATAAGCAACCCTATTATAAAACTTACATATACTACCCACTGATGTTTATGCGGAAACATTACAGAAAGCATTTCGTCAGCTTTTGGCAAAATATCCATAAACGACAGAAAAATCATAACACCTGCAGAAAAACCGAGCCCTATGGAAAGCGCTTTCATATTATCTTTTTTCACAACAAAGGCAATTCCTGCACCGATTGCGGTCGCAAGTCCCGCAAGAAAAGTTATTAAAAGTGCTATTCCATAATTTTCAGGCATAATATTTTTCTCCGTAATTATATTACCACAAAATTTTTTACGAAGAAATGCCCCTCCTTAAAATTTTCAGAGGGGCATTAATAAAATTAGTAACTTACCTTGTACGGATAATTATCAGGGATTTTCCAGCCGTTTGCCTGAATCAAAGCCGTACAATAGCCGCGGTGATTTGTATCGCAAGAAAAAGATTGTCCCGACAACAAATGAGCTTCATCGCCGTCCCAACCTGATTTATATGGTTCTACACCCTTGTTATAATGATGTTTACTTACTGAATTCGGATTATAATTAAAAAGGAAAAAACAAGCCCCTGAACCGGCACCAGTATTACCCAAACCGTATTTTTTAATACATTTCTGAGGATTTCCCGGATAAAAAGACCAATCTCCTGATGAGTAAGATGAAATTGCTAAAGCACTCCCGTCTAGAAAATAAACAACAAAAAATCCGCTAGACAATTTTTCCGTTTTTGAAATCTTCAAATATGGTTTAAAATACTTATTGAACCATTGTTCAATAGAATTTGCAACTGCTGCATTTTTATCTGCATCGTATCCACCGCCTCCGCCATAACTAGTATACCAAGTTTTTCTATCGCCGTAATCCGCTTCAGCCCGAACGATTGCCTGATTCATCATTGAATAGAACTTTTTAAGTCGAGTTTCAACAACTTGATTATTGTGTTTCTGAATCAATGTCGGCAACGTCATTGCGGCGACAATTCCGATTATACCTAAGGTTATTAAAACTTCTGCAAGAGTAAAAGCTTTTTTTAAACTGTTTACCTTAGAGGAGTGATGCCCCCCCCCCCGAAATAGTTGATATCACTGCGTTTGGCATTATTCCCTCCAATTTTCTTTACTCAAACTTTACTGCATTCTAGTATACAGTACCTCAGAATCATTATAAATGATAACAGAATATTTTTCAACTCATTTGAAAAAAAATTTGTTCTTGTTATAATCAGGATATGAAAGATATGTTAGATAAAATTTTACAAATAGAAAAGAAATACATTGAGTTGGGAGAAACTCTTTCTGACCCTGCGGTCATACAGGATTACAACCGTTTCAGAGATTTATCCAAACAAAGAAAATCAATGGAAGAAACAGTTGCGCTTTATTACGAATGGAAAAAAGCTACAGACGCAATTTCTGACGCAAAAGAAATGCTTTACTCGGAATCGGATGATGAAATGAAAGCCTTAATTAAAGCTGAAATTGAAGAAAACGAAGCAAAAATTCCTGATTTTGAAGAAAGAATGAAAATTCTTCTTCTCCCACGCGACCCTATGGATGATAAAGATATTATGTTGGAAATCCGCGGCGGAGCAGGCGGCGACGAAGCAAACATTTTTGCAGGCGATTTGGCAAGAATGTATATGAGATTCGCAGATAAACAGGGATGGCAAACTCAGGTTTTGAGTAAGACTGAATGTGAAGCCGGCGGAGTTTCCGAAATTATTATTTCAATGAAAGGCGATGCCGTATATTCAAGATTAAAATACGAATCGGGTGTTCACAGAGTACAAAGAGTTCCAGCTACCGAATCTCAAGGCAGAGTCCATACTTCAACAGCAACAGTTGCAGTTATGCCTGAAGTTGACGACGTTGAAGTCGAACTTAATATGAATGATATAGAAATCACAACAGCTCGTTCGGGCGGCGCAGGCGGTCAAAACGTAAACAAAGTAGAAACCGCGGCACGCGTATTCCACAAACCTACGGGCATAATGATTTTCTGTACGGAAGAACGTTCTCAATTACAAAACAAAGAACGTGCACTCCAAATCTTAAAGGCAAAACTTTATGATATGGAAGTTCAAAAACAAATGCAGGAAATCACTGACCTCAGACGTTCACAGGTCGGATCGGGCGACAGAAGCGAACGCATCAGAACATACAACTTCCCGCAAGGACGCCTTACAGACCACAGACTCAACCACAACCTGAACGTTTGGACGGTAATCGATGGTGAACTTGACGAACTTATTAAATTACTTATGGAGTATGACCAGAAATTAAAACTGGAAAAACTCGCGGAAGTAGGTTAGGATATTGCTGATGACAGACAGAAAATGCGCAGGCTGCGGTAAGATACACAACAGAGACGAAATGATTAAAATTACCAGAGAACACGCGCATAATAACATTGTCGTAAACGGAGATTCAAAAATATTTGGCAGATCCGCATATCTTTGTTATAATAAGTCTTGTATTGAAGCAGCATTCAAAAAAAACAAATTGCAAAAGGTACTAAAAACTTCTCTACCACAGGAGTTGAAAGGAAAATTAATAAATGAGTTTTGACACAATAAGAATAAATGAGTTAGCAAAAGAATTAAAATTAACAAGCAAGGAAGTAATCGAAAAACTTGCACAAATTTCTATTACGGGAAAAACTCATTCCAGCACACTTACCGTAGACCAGGTAAGAAGATTGAAAGACTTTATCAACGCAGGTTCGGTAAAAGAAGTCAAAAAACCGAAAGCTTTTGTCGTAAAAAAAGCAAAAAACGTTGAAAAAGAAGAACCCGCTGCAAAAGAAACCGAAGTTAAGACGGAAGAGCCGAAAAAACCGCTTATTGAACGTCCAAAAGTAGAAATCGTAAAACCTCAAAGTCGTCTTGAAATTGTAAGACGCGCGCCCCGCCCTGTTGCAAAACCGGAAGGCGAACGCACAGAAAGACCCGAAAGACCTCAATACAAGCGCGAAGACGGTAAAAAATTCCCGCCTAGACCACAAGGCGACAGACCAAAACGACCATTTACACCAAGAGACGGACAAGCAAAAACCGCAGATGGCCAAAAACGACCTGAAAGACCAACCAACGGCGCTAAAAAACCGATTGAACGCCATATAATCTCTCAGGATATTTACGAAGCTAAAGGCGGAGCTGGAAAAAAACGTCCTGACGGTAAAAAGAAAGAAAAAGATTTTATTAATAAAAAAGAAGAGCAGGAAAGAATTTCATTAGAAAAAGCTGCCGCTCAAAAACATAAAAAGAAAATTCAAAAAACAGAAGAAGTTCAAGAAGTAAAATCAATTGTCGTTAATCAGGCAATGACAATTTCCGAACTTTCAGAAAAAATTCAAAAAACACCTGCGGAAATCGTAAAATTCTTAATGATGAACGGCGTAATGGCAACAGTAAACCAACTTATCGACGTCGACGTAATTAAAAAGATTTGTGCGGAATACGAACTTGAAGTTCTTGACGAAGATTTGGAAGCATACATCGAAGAAGAACTTGAAAAAGAACAAGAGAAAAAAGCACTCAGCGAAGTTGATAAAAAATTACTCAAAAAACGCGCTCCCGTCGTAAGTATTATGGGTCACGTTGACCACGGGAAAACAACACTTCTCGACAGTATCCGTGCTTCGAAACACAAAATCGTATCAACCGAAGTCGGAGGAATTACTCAGTCAATAGGTGCTTACACCGTATATCTTGACAATTCGAACGAAAAGAAAATTGTATTTGTTGACACTCCGGGTCACGAAGCGTTCACCGAAATGCGTGCCCGCGGTGCAAAAGCTACAGATATTGCAATTCTTGTAGTTGCAGCAGACGACGGTATTATGCCTCAGACAATTGAAGCCATTAACCACGCCAAAGCTGCGGAAGTTCCGATTATCGTAGCAGTTAACAAAATAGATAAACCGGGTGCTAACCCTGACAGAATATTACAACAATTAACAGAACATGGTCTCGTTCCTGAAGAATGGGGCGGCGAAACAATTACAGTTAAAGTTTCTGCATTGCAGGGAACAGGTATTGACGAATTGCTCGAATATATCCTTCTCGTAGCAGATGTACAAGACCTTAAAGCAAATCCTAAAGCTGAAGCTTCTGGCGTTGTAATAGAAGCAAACTTAGACAAAGGTAAGGGTCCTGTAGCGACACTTCTCGTTCAAAACGGTACATTGAGAATAGGTAACTGCGTAGTTGTAGGTACTGCTTGCGGTAGAGTAAGAGCACTGCTTTCAGACAGCGGAGAAAAAATCCAAAAAGCAGAGCCGTCAACCCCTGTAGAAATCCTTGGTTTGACAGAAGTTCCTCAAGCCGGCGACAGATTCGAAGTAGTTAAAAACGAAAAAGAAATGAAAGCAATTATCGAAAAACGCCGTGAAAAAGAACGTGACAAACGCTTGGAAGCAATGCTTCCTGCACATATCAGACGTGAAGCAGTCGCAGGCGATGATGATATTCCTCAACTCAACTTAATCATCAAAGCAAATACGCACGGATCTGCAGAAGCCGTATCCCAAGCGATTGCACAGGTAGAATCAAAAGAAATTAAAACAAAAATTATTCACGTAGGCGTAGGTGATATCTCAGAAGCAGATGTAATGCTTGCATCAGCATCAGGGGCATTGATTTTAGGATTTACCGTAAAAGCAGATAATAACGCATCTGCCGCAGCAGACAGAGAAGGAGTTACGGTCAAAACTTACGATATTATTTACCAAATTCTTGAAGATATGGAAAAAACTATGCTTTCACTCCTTCAACCTGAAATTAAACATGTTGAACTCGGTAAAGCAGAAGTTCGTCAGATATTTACAATTGGAAAAACAACCAGAATTGCCGGCTGTTATGTAACCGAAGGTAAAATTGTAAGAAGTAAAGACGCAAGATTACTCCGTGACGGTAAAGAAATTTTCAAAGGCGCAATCGACCAGTTGAAACGGTTCAAAGACGACGTGAAAGAAGTGGCACAAGGTTTTGAATGCGGTATTTCGTTTGCAAAATGGAACGACCTTCAAGAAGGGGATATTATTGAAGTAACGACAACCGAAGAGATTGAAAGAAAATCATTATAAAATGCTGAATATAAAAAATATACCCCAAATATTATATAAAAATCTATCATCTCCAACAAAAGTACCGCCAAAAACCGTAATAATTTCGCATAAAAACGGCAAAGATTATGTAGCCGACGAATACGTCGGCACATATTATCGTCATACGTCAATTATGGATTTACTGAGTAATTTTCTACAGTTTAATAGAAAATAATCTATTACCAAGGATAATCATCTTTCATCTGCCAACCGTCAATCATTATGACAGCGGCACAGTAACCTCCTGCACCTCTCTTTCCTGAACCTTTTTTACAGGAAAAGTTCTGAGAATAATCAAGGTTAGAGCTACCATTAATTAAATCTACACGTGTAGGTAATTCTCTACAATCAAGACCTTTTGGTAAAAAGCCAAGTTTTTTAGGGCATTCAAGGATGTCCGAACGGCCTGCGTCTCCCCAACTCATAATAAACGGGAAAATGTCTTTACCTAAAGTGTTAGGCTTTTTAGGTCCGTTAACATCTATGTAAAACCAGCCTCCGTTTCCAACAGCATGAACCCAATAGTAGACAGAATACCCGGAAGAAGTGATAAAAGCTCTACGTCCTATTCCTTCACCTAAGTCCCAAGAATTTCCATCAATATTAAACGTATCCTCAGCCCAACATCCTGAATGAACAGAAACACAATTTTTTGCGACTTTTAAATTTGGCAACAAATAATTTTCTCCAAAATATTTAACTCTTTCTTCACTACTCTCAAAATCAGCAAAATCCCAAGAATCCAGAGTCCCAAATTTACTTTCGGAAAGTCTGATTGCCTGATTTATTTCAGAATAAGCTTTTTTTAATTGACTAATAGTTTGTTGTTTCTGATATTTAGCAATTAACGCGGGCATAGTCATTGCCGCAACGATTCCGATTATACCTAGGGTTATTAAAACTTCTGCGAGGGTAAATCCTAAGCTATAATACGGTCGGGGGGGGGGGGGGGGGGGGGGGGGGGGGGGGGGGGGGGGGGGGGGGGGGGGG
>CAOJDT010000085.1 GCA_948433295.1 uncultured bacterium | reverse complement strand
TTCTTTATAGTGTCAAAGGATTTAGATTAATTTATTGACCGTAATACACTAAAGAGGTTTTTCCGACGTGAAAAAAGAACTTATTAAATCAATAAAAGAGAAAGAAGAACAGCTTGCGAAATTGAAAGAGCATGTCGACAGAAGTGTCATCTGTTCCGAACTTTATAATAAAGTCGTTTTAGAAAAAGCAATCCTGAAAAAACAATTAGATGATTTGGAAAGAAACAAATTTGCAGATAAAGTGAGATACCTTTTCCCTCGTAAAAAAACAAGAATTTGCGACTATTTTAAAAAATAATAGCAAATTTTTTCATTCAGATGTTTTTAATATAACATAAGGTTAGTATTAAAAATTTTTGAAAGGTAGAAAATGATTAACGGTATTTCCAATGTTAACCGCAGCGTGGCATTTCGGGCAGAAAATAAAAATACGCATGCTTCTCAACCTGAAAAAATAATCACTACACAGCCTCAAGAAAAACTTGATATTAAAAAGAAAGACACGGGTTTGGTAAAATGGCTTGTTGGTGCGGGTGTTGTTGCGACGGCTGTCGCTGCTTATTTTCTAACCCGCGGCAAAGGCGGTGGTGAAGTTGCAGATGCTCTATCGAAAAAAGGTTCGGAAGTTGTGGAAGATGTAACTCAGGTAACTGCAAATGTATCTGAAAAATCAAAAGAAATTGCGCAGGTAGTTGGAGAAAAAGCCGCCGAAGTTACCGAAAAGGTTAAAACGGTTACCGAAGATGTTGGTCAAAAAGTTTCTGAAACTGCCGAAAAGGTTACAACAAAAGTTAAGCGGGCAGTGCAGGACGCTAAGGAAAAGGTCGAGACCATAATTGAAGAACAGAAAACGAAACCGCGTAAAAGTTGTCGCAAAGACGATATGACGGCAGAATCGAAAGCCCCGAGCACTAAAAAGGAAAAAGCTGAACAAAACTCTCAAGTTAAACTTAAAACAAAAAAGGCAGAAGAACCTAAAAAAGATGCGTTTGATGTTTTGGAAGAATCTTTTCAAACGGCAAAAAAAGAATCAGAAAAAGTGAATAAAGGTCAACCGCAGTTACTGGATGGAACGGATGATTTTTTGACAGCCGCAATTATTGCAGATGATTTGTGTGTTAATGGTGGCGGGAAAAAATCTACAAGTTTTTTTGAAAAGGCATTAGACTCTACTTCCGGTAAAATTGCCGATGATGTAATAACTGAGCCCGCTGGTAAGGTTACAAATATCTTAGACAGTGATGTTTTCAATTCAGATAATATCTTAGGAAATCCGCTTGATTATACAAAGCTATCGGACGATATCTCTTCAGTTTCAACGTTGGATTTTGATATTCCTGATTTATCCAGAGTTGATGACTTTACGGATATTGGCGGCGGGGTTGGTGATATCTTGGACGGACTCGGTGATATTTTCTAAATATTTATTTTTAAAGAAAGGAAAAACGGCTAATCAGAAATTAGTCGTTTTTTTATAATTTAACATATATTTATATATTTTTTAATAGTCCGCATGTTCATGTTAAACTTTTTTTTATAAAAGTGAATGATTATTTATTTAATCTGTAAAAAAAGGAGAAAGAAAACTATGACAGAAAAACGCGTTTGGTTGTTTAGAGAAGGAAACTCTACAATGCGCAACCTTCTCGGCGGAAAAGGTGCAAACCTTGCCGAAATGACCAATTTAGGACTGCCGGTTCCTCCGGGATTAACCATTACAACCGAAACTTGTATGGATTACATTAACAATGGCAATAAAATGCCTGAAGGACTTATGGATGAAGTAAGAGCAGCTTTGAAAGAAGTTGAAGCTCAAAAAGGTCAAAAATTTGGTGATGCCGAAAATCCGCTTCTTGTTTCTGTTCGTTCAGGTGCAAGAGTTTCTATGCCGGGTATGATGGAAACTATCCTTAACCTCGGTTTGAATGACCAAACTGTTGAAGCGATGATTAAATTAACTAACAACCCTCGTTTCTGCTATGATTCATATAGAAGATTTTTAACAATGTTCGGTTCTGTTGCATGGGAAATGGACAGACAAAAATATTTTGAATCCGAACTCGAAAAAGTTAAAGAACGCGAAGGCGTTAAACAAGATACAGAAATTTCTGCAGAAGGTTTAAAATCTTTAATCCCTGTATATAAAAATATTATCAAAGAAGTTACGGGCAAAGAATTCCCGCAAGACCCTTACGTTCAATTGCAGGAAGCTATCGAAGCGGTATTCCGTTCCTGGAACATTCCTCGCGCGGTTGCTTACAGAAATATGAACAAAATCGACCATAACTTCGGTACTGCGGTTAACGTTCAATCAATGGTATTCGGTAATATGGGCGATGACTGTGCTACAGGCGTTTCATTCACTAGAAACCCTGCTACAGGCGAAAATAAATTCTACGGCGAATACTTAACTAACGCTCAGGGCGAAGACGTTGTTGCAGGTATCAGAACTCCAAAACCTATTGCTGAATTGGAAACAGAAATGCCTGAACTATACAAACAATATGTTGATATCGCGAAAAAACTTGAACTCGGTTATAAAGACGTTCAGGATATGGAATTCACTATTGAAAAAGGGAAATTGTATATTCTTCAAACACGTAACGGTAAAAGAACTGCTGCTGCAGCCGTAAAAATTGCCGTTGATATGTGCGAAGAAGGTATTATTTCTAAAGAACGTGCAATCCAACTCGTTGACCCGTACAGCGTTAACCAAATTCTACTCCCTTGCTTTGATGATAAAGCTATGGCAGAAGCTCACAAAATTTGTAACGGTGTAAACGCTTCTCCTGGTGCAGCTGTTGGTAAAATCGTATTTGATACCGAAGAAGCTGCAAAACGCGGTGAAGCAGGCGAAAAAGTTATTCTCGTTCGTGTTGAAACTTGTCCTGACGATATTCATGGTATGGCTGTTTCTCAGGGTGTTCTTACCCTTCGCGGCGGCGCAACTTCTCACGCAGCAGTTGTTGCTAAAGGTATGGGTAAACCTTGCGTTTCAGGTTGTGAAGACTTGAAAATTGATCTCGCTAACGAAACTTTGACAGGATGCGACGGAAAAGTTTACCACAAAGACGAAATCATCTCCCTCGACGGCGGTAAAGGTATCGTTATGGAAGGCGCTGTTAAACTTGTTGAAGCAAGAATTGACGACAACTGGAATAAATTCTTTACATGGGTAAATGAAATTAAACAGTTGAAAGTTGAAGCTAACGCTGATACTCCTAAAGATATCGAAAATGCTTTGAAATTCGGTGCTGAAGGTGTTGGTCTTTGCAGAACAGAACACATGTTCATGGATCCTGACAGACTTCCTTGGGTACAAAAAATGATTATCGCAGGAACTCCTGAAGCTAGAAAAGAAGCTTTAGACAAACTTCTTCCTATGCAATATGCAGATTTCTATGCAATGTTCAAAGCTCTTGGCGACAAACCTCTTACCGTAAGACTTCTTGACCCGCCTCTTCACGAATTCCTTCCTTCAAAAGAAGACTTAATCGCTGAAGTTGCAACTTTAAAAGCTCTTGGTAAAGACTCTAAAGAAAAAGAAGAACTTCTTCATATCGTGGAAGGCTTGTCTGAATCTAACCCTATGATGGGATTACGCGGCTGCCGTCTGGGCTTGACTTACCCTGAAATTAACGAAATGCAAGTAAGAGCAATTTTTGAAGCTTGTTGTGATTTGAAAAAAGAAGGCGTTGCCGTAAAACCTTGGGTAATGATTCCTCTTATCGGCCACGTTAACGAACTTAAAGTTGCTAAAGAAATTTTAGTTCGTGTGGCAAAAGACGTTATGACCGAAAAAGGTGTTGAAGTTGAGTACAAATTCGGTACTATGATTGAAATTCCTCGTGCAGCCCTCACTGCTGATGAAATCGCTGAATATGCAGAATTCTTCTCATTCGGTACAAACGACTTGACACAAATGACATTCGGATACTCAAGAGACGATGCTGAAGGAAAGTTCCTCAACAGATACGTTGAACAAAAAATCTTGCCTTCTAACCCGTTTGAAACACTTGATACAAAAGGCGTAGGACAGTTAATCGAAATGTCAATGGAAAAAGGCAAAAAGGTTAACCCGAACCTCGTTGGCGGTGTTTGCGGCGAACACGGCGGTGACCCTGATTCTGTGAAATTCTGTCACAAAATCGGTCTGGATTACGTATCCTGCTCACCGTTCAGAATTCCGCAGGCAAGACTCGCTGCAGCTCAGGCTGTTGTTGAAGGTAAATAAGGTAAAATACTTATAAAACAAAAAGCTCCCGAATTTCGGGAGCTTTTTTATTTGCATTTATGTTTGCCTTGCCACGAAAGATTATCACAATGAAGATAATCCATATTTCCGTTTGTAATAACCCAGGCTGTACAAAATGCTAGCTTTTCACCGTTTAAACATTTTTGAAATGTATCTTCCGAATTTCCCATTGGCTTGATGGCATCCTGGTAAATATCGAAACCAAAAATATATTTTTTATTTTCCTTTGTTCGGCTTACACCTTGAGTTCTCAGATAAAAATCCCCGCATTTTGCCTTAGGATTATTAACACACTTTGATGTCCTGAGCCAAACATTTTCTATTGCATTGCCGTCAGCAAGCAAAAATCCTACGGATGTATCGGTTGTCTGATTTTTTATCCTTTTATAAGAAACCTTTTTAAGGTACGGTTCCATAATTTTTAAAAATTTTTCAAGCTGTTCCATGGACTCTTACGTATGATAACTTGAACCGTCTTCCAACTCTTCGGATTGCGAATCTTTCAATCCCCAATTATTAATAGTACCGTTATCTAATACAGCCATAGTGTAGGCTTGAGAGAAAACACTGTAAAACTTTTTTACTCTAGTAACGGTTTCCTGTTCTTTATATTTAGTAATCAGCGTCGGCAGTGTCATTGCTGCTACCACACCAATAATCCCAAGGGTTATAAGAACCTCAGCAAGTGTAAACCCTTTCTTTCCCATACAACCTCCAAAGTGTAATTTTTATGTAACATAATGTTATCTATACATAATATTATGTTATTTGTACCATATAGAATTTGCAAAGTCAACATGACAACATGTATCTATGTATAAATTAGATTTGGTAAATATTGGGCGCAATATAAAAGTAGAAAGAGTCAGAAAAGGCTATTCCCAAGAAGAACTGGCTGAGCTTGCCGATACCACAAGGCACACAATTTCTCTTGTGGAATCAGGCTTGCAGCATTCAAAAATTTTGTCTGTTCTTAAAATTGCAAATGCTTTGGAGTTAGATATAAACGAATTACTGAAATAAGTATGATTTTAAAAATCCATATACTAAAATAAATTACTTACATCTGCACGAAGGACTTCTGGTTCCGTCGTTGCATACGTAAAAACCGCTGCTTCCGCAGTGCGAAACTCCGCCGTGACGCGAACAACAACCCGCTTTGGCTTCACATTGTGTGCTGTTTGAGGTTACGTAATACACAATGAGTCCTGCAAATCCTACCAGAAACAAAATAATAAAAAATTTTTTCATACTGACTTCCTCTATTTTCTAACCTCTTTATTTTAATACAAAAACTTAAAGAACTTAATCATTTTCTTGAAAATTTACATTTTTATGAGATAATTTTAGTGAAGCTAAATCGTAAATAGCAGAAGTACACAATATATAAAAAAGGAAAAACTAAAATGGCAAGAAAAACTCCATTAGACAAAATCAGAAACATTGGTATTGCCGCTCACATTGATGCCGGTAAAACCACTACAACTGAGCGTATCTTGTTCTACACCGGTAAAACTCACAAAATCGGTGAAGTTCACGACGGTGCTGCCGTAACCGACTTTATGGAACAAGAACGTGAAAGAGGTATTACAATTCAGTCAGCTGCGGTTACAGCTACCTGGAAAGGTCACCAAATCAACGTTATTGATACCCCGGGTCACGTTGACTTCACTATCGAAGTAGAACGTTCACTCCGTGTATTAGATGGTGTTGTTGCTGTATTCTGTGCGGTTGGCGGTGTTCAATCTCAATCAGAAACCGTATGGAGACAAGCTAACAGATACGAAGTTCCACGTATGGTTTTCGTTAACAAAATGGATAGAACAGGTGCTAACTTCTACAGAGTTGTTGATCAGGTTAGAAACCGTTTAGGCGGTAACGCTCACCCTATCAGATTGCCTATCGGCGCTGAAGATCAATTCAAAGGTCTTATCGACTTGTTCGAAATGAAAGCTTATATCTACACTAATGACCTCGGTACTGATATTCAGGTTGAAGATATTCCTGCTGATTTGGCTGAAAAAGCTCAAGAGTACAGAGAAGCTCTCGTTGAAGCTATCGCTGAAACCGATGACGCTTTGATGGAAAAATATTTCGAAGACCCTGAATCTTTGACTATTGAAGAATTAAAAGCAGGTTTGAGAAAAGCTGTTTGCGATAACAAAATCGTTCCTGTTACTTGCGGTACAGCGTTCAAAAACAAAGGTGTTCAATTACTCCTCGATTCAATCGTTGAATTGATGCCTTCTCCTGTTGATGTTAAAGCTATCGAAGGTGAACTCGAAGACGGTACTAAAGTTGAAAGACACTCTTCTGACGATGAACCGTTCTCAGCATTGTCATTCAAAGTTATGACTGACCCTTACGTTGGTCGTTTGACATTCTTGAGAATATATTCAGGTAAATTAACTTCAGGTTCTTACGTTCTTAACGCTACTAACGGTAAAAAAGAACGTATTTCAAGATTGGTTCGTATGTACGCTGACCAACGTCTTGAAGAAGATGAAGTTTACGCAGGCGATATCTGTGCTGCAGTAGGTCTTAAAGATACTACAACAGGTGATACTCTTTGTGATGAAAAGAACCCTATCATCCTTGAAAGAATGACTTTCCCTGAACCTGTAATCTCAGTTGCTATTGAACCTAAAACAAAAGCTGACCAGGATAAAATGGGTATCGCTCTTCAAAAACTTGCTGAAGAAGATCCTTCATTCCGCGTTAAATCAGATACAGAAACAGGTCAAACAATTATTTCTGGTATGGGTGAACTTCACCTTGATATCATCGTTGACCGTCTCTTGAGAGAATTCAAAGTTGACGCTAACGTTGGTAAACCTCAGGTTGCTTACCGTGAAACTATTCGCGGAAACGCTGATCAAGATTCTAAATTCATCCGTCAATCAGGTGGTAAAGGTCAATACGGTCACGTTAAAATCAGAATTATGCCTGCCGAAGAAAATGCCGGATTTGTATTCGAAAATAAAATCGTCGGTGGTGCTATTCCGAAAGAATACATTGAACCTGCAAGAAAAGGTATGGAAGAAGCCCTCGAAGGCGGTATCTTAGCCGGATTCCCTATGATTGACGTTAAAGTTGAACTTTATGATGGTTCTTACCACGATGTCGACTCTTCTGAAATGGCGTTCAAAATCGCAGGTTCTATGGCAATCAAAGAAGGCTGCCGTAAAGCTAAAGCTTGCATCCTTGAACCTATGATGAAAGTTGAAATCGAAGTTCCTGAAGAAAATACAGGTGATATCATCGGTGATATTTCTTCAAGAAGAGGACGTGTTGAAGGTATGGAAATCATTGAAGGTACAGGTATCCAAAAAATTAACGCTATCGTTCCGCTTGCCGAAATGTTCGGTTACGCAACTGATATCCGTTCAAAAACTCAAGGACGCGGTACTTTCTCAATGGAATTCAAATGCTACGAACAAGTTCCTGCTAATATCGAAAAAGAAATTATCGAAAAATCAGGCGTTGTTGCAAAAGACTAGTTCCATACAACATAAATTCAAAAAAGCTCTCGAGAAATCGAGGGCTTTTCTTTTTGTTGAAAAAATGATATAATAAAATATGAAAACACGAATAAAGAAAAAGTAGAAAGAGGAAAAAGATGGAAACTGTTGATATGACTGCATTTGCGGGGGGGGGGGCAACTGAGTTGCAGCACCCTGACACTAAAAAGCGATGA
>CAOJDT010000084.1 GCA_948433295.1 uncultured bacterium | reverse complement strand
ATATCATTTACAATTCTGTAAATCATTCTAATTTGTTCATCAGATGCTTTTTTCAAGAGTTCGTTTAACTCGGATAAAAGGGCATCTGATTCTTTTTGGTGTGAAAAATTAAAAAGTTCATTAACAGGAATGTTTAATGCGGCAGAAAGTTTTTCAATATTATCAATGGTAGTAAAGCATCCGCCTTTTTCAATTCTGCAAATTTGTTGTTGCTCAACTCCAATAATTTCAGCAAGCTTTTCTTGAGTAATTTTATTTTTTACCCTCAATTCCTTTAATCGTTTGCCAAATAGTTTCAGCATATTTTTTTCTTCTTCCATAAATTAAATTGTAAATATAAAAGAAATAAAATGTTATATGTTTAAATTTGTAATTGTTGACAAATTACAAATATTTTGTTAATATTTACTTGTTTAATGTTAAAAATATATAAATTTTACAATTTAAATGAAAGGAGTATGCATGGTTAAGTTAAGTTTACCTGGAAGAAAACCGTTTTATAAAATAGAAACATTAAATTCGTTGTATGAAAATGCTTTATCAAAATCTGAAGTTTCTGAGTCTGAGTTTGATAAATTTTTTGAGAAGGATTTGTATTATTATTTGTTTGAAAATGCGTTTTATAATAAAGAAATAATTACAAGAATTCAGAAAAGTTATGTCCAATTTGTTCCGAAAAATACTGATAAATATTTTCTTGATGCGGGTTGTGGGCGAGGAGAGTTTTTAGAATTACTGCGCGATAACGGAATTAAAGCAAAGGGGGTTGAAATAAATTCTGTAGAGTGCAAAATCTTGAAAGATAAGGGCTTTGATGTTGAACTGAATGATATTGTTAATTATTTAAACAATACGGAGGAAGTTTTTTCGGGAATTTCGGCAATTGAAGTCGTAGAGCATTTATCCTTTCAATATCTGTATGATTTTATTCATCTTGCGTATGAACACATTGAGCAAGGCGGTATCATTTTGCTTGAAACCTTAAATTGTAAAAATGTCAGTAATTTAAAGAACTTTTATACGGATTTGACACATGTAAAACCGGTAACAATGGAGTCTTTGCAGTTTTTATGTGAAAAGGCAGGTTTTAAAAAGCTTCAAGTATGCAAATCTTTTCCTCACAAACACGGATATATAAATTATGCCATAATTGGGGAAAAATAATGAAATCCGCCCCCGAAAGGGCGGATTTTTTATAACTTAATTGTTCTGAAAATCGTGTAGTATCTGTGGTTTCCCCAGTAAACAACCAGTGAGATAAAATTGTTTTCCAAATCCGTTAATTCAAGATAAGTTTGCGGTGTCGGTTTCCTTCTGGCACTCGGAACGAATTTCCCTATCATATCAAGCATTCCAAGGTGCATTTTCTGGGTCGGAGAAAGCTTCGGTTTTGGTAGGTTTTCATCATAGAAAAATTCGGGCACAATGTCTCTGTCATAAATCGGAACTATGTATTTGATTTTACCTGCTTCTTTAAAAAGCATATACCAGCTTCCCTTATGTTCGCGCGGCGTCAAAAGATAGTAACCGGGTTCGATTGTAATACTTTTGAAATGTATTGGCGCGATTAATCTGAATAACGGATATGGTGTCCAGGTGGACGTTTGGTTATCGTAATATTCTCCCGGGTCAATGTCGTGAACATAACTGTGCGACGGTACTTCCAAATCACGGTAAACTTGTTCGTAATCCACGTTTTTTGCGATTGCTGAGGAGGCAAACATCATTATACAAATTATTACAGCCAATTTTTTCATATCATAATTTTAATGTTTTTTCTTCAAAAAGCAATCGTTTAAACTGTCTATTTTAATTTTCTTGACTTATTATTAATAAAAATGTATTATTGAAATGAGGGCAAGCCCAATTTTATCCACGCTTTCAAGGCTCAAACTTCAAATTTGTATAAACTTTGAAAGGAGGTGGTAAAAGATGATTTTCGCAGCTAGCGAAAAAGCACTAATCATATTATTAATAATAATCATAGTGCTTTCTAACATCTAGAGGGCTTTTAATGGGGCAAGCGGTAACTTGCTCCGCCCTTTCTTATATTATAACCTACTTTTTAAAATTTTCAACCCTATAAAATAAGGGACTTATATACAAGTTTACACCAGATGTATGTAATATTGTCATGCTGAACTTGTTTCAGCATCTCTTATATAGGAGACCCTGTGGGAAACCAGCCATTTTGTTTACATCGCCAAAGGCTCTGCAACAAAAGTAGGCAAACGAGTTCAGGGTGACATTTCTGTTGTTATTTAGTGTAAACTTGTATATAAGTCCCTAAAATAAAAAGCTCCTTATAATAGGAGCTTTGTTTAACCGTTTCCGTTCGGGCTTTCGTATTCGATGCCCATTTCTTTTAAAGTTCTTATAAAATTCTGAGCGCAGATTTTTTGAGCTTCAGGAGGAACTATTCGCAAAATTTCGACTGTTCGTGAAATCACAGGGTCTTTGTCATACCAGCGATTATTTGCATTCACGGGTTTTACCATTGCATAGAACTTATCGACTGTTTCTTTTGAAACTTTTTCCTCAATTTTTTTAAGAAAAATTTCTGCCTGAGCATGAAGTTCCGTCTGGTAGTTCTTCAAAAGTTCTATAACTTCCAGTAAGAGTGGATCGTGATCGTACCATCGCTTATAAGTAGGACTCATTGTGTATACCCTCCGTCAGGTTGATTGGAGAATCGTCATCTCTTCTCTCAATTTTACCACCTAACAATCTTAGCTTAGATTCGAAATTTTCGTATCCTCTATCTATATGATGTAATTTTTCGATAACAGAATTTCCCTCTGCCATAAGTGCGGCAACCACCAGTGCAGCACCCGCTCTCAAGTCGCTGGAAGAAAGGGTTGCGCCCGTAAGTTTTTTGACGCCTTTGATAATAGCGTGATTTCTGTCCTGATGAATGTCGGCGCCCATTCTTCTGAGTTCGGGAACCTGCATAAATCTGTTTTCGTACAAGCTTTCCGTAATAATTCCAACACCGTTTGCCGTAGATAACAATGTCATCGCCATTGACTGCAAATCAGTAGGGAATCCCGGATAAGGTTGTGTTACAAAGTTGATTGAATTCAATCTGTTTTTGCAGCTTACTTCAAGTGAATTCGGTTCAATAAGCTTAATATTAGCACCCATTTTTAACAACTTATCAGTAAAGAATGTCAAATGTGCAGGGAAAACATTTTTGATAATAGCTTTACCCTTAGTTGCGATAACCGCAGTCATAAACGTTCCTGCTTCGATTCTGTCAGGAATTGTAGAGTATTCAATCGGATGCAAATCTTCTTGTCTTACGCCATTGATAACAATTTCTGAGGTGCCTGCACCGTTAACGTCAGCCCCGAGTGAATTTAAGAAGTTAGCGAGGTCAACAATTTCGGGTTCTTGAGCGGCATTTTGAATTTTTGTAGAACCTTCGGCGAGGATTGCTGCGAGCATTAAGTTTTCCGTTGCACCAACAGACGGAATATCGAGATAAATATCGGTTCCGACTAATTTTGAAGCTTTTGCATGGACATAACCGTTTTCGATTTTGATTTTTGCACCGAGCGCTTCCAATCCTTTTATGTGGAAGTCGACTCTTCGTTCGCCGATTGCACATCCGCCGGGAAGAGCGACGATAGCTTCTTTACATCTGGAAACGAGTGCACCGAGAACGATAAAAGATGCTCTCATTTTGCTTACGAGTTCGTATTTCGCTGTAACGCTTGATAAATCCGTCGCGTCAATTGTAAGCGATTTTTCTTTTTTATCGTAACTTGTTTTAGCCCCGAGTTGTGCGATAACGTTTAACATTATCTCAACATCGGTTAAATCAGGGACGTTATGTATTTTTGTTTCACCTTTGGCGAGAATTGCTGCGGCCATAAGTTTAAGAACCGAATTTTTTGCACCGCCTATTGAAACTTCACCTCTCAACGGTGTTCCGCCTTTTATATAAAACTTCTGGGTCAATTTTATCTCCGAGTAATATAATTATCTAATCATCTGACTCTATAATAATACAACCAGATTAGTAAGGTGTAAATAGATTAAATAATGTAAAGATAAATATTCTTGAAACTTTAGGCTTAAATATTAAAAAATAATAAATTTTCCTTGTTTATTATCTTTGATAACTTATAATAAATAATATATTATATTTGTAAGAGGTAGAGATATGTCACATAAACACGGAAATAATCCTTTTAAGAAACATCATGAAGAAAATGAAAATATAGAAAACGAACAGCTTAACGAAACTGTCGAACAGGATTCAGAAACTCCTGTTGAAGACAATAACAGCGAACTTGAAAAGCTTAAGGAAGATTACGATAAGCTGAATAATCAGTATTTAAGGCTTGCTGCTGATTTTGATAATTATAGAAAAAGACAGGAAGCTGAGCGCGAAAATCTTTTGAAGTTCGGGCTTGAAAATGCTATGAAAAAAATGCTTGAAGTTCTTGATAACTTTGACCGTGGTGAAAAAGCGCTTGCGAATGTTGAGGATTGTCAGCAGGTAAAAGACAGCTTTAACCTTGTCCACAAACAAACCGAAGAAGCTTTGACAAAACTCGGGCTTGAACTTATTGAAGCGGAAAATCAGGAATTCGATCCTAATTTCCACGAGGCAGTAATGAGAACTCCGACCGAAGAACATCCTGAAAATACGGTTATTTCAGTTCTTCAAAAAGGTTACAAAATGGGAGATAAAGTTCTCAGACCCGCTTTGGTAAATGTTGCCGCAAACGATTAATTTAATATATGGAAATTTCCGGAGATTCTGAAACAAGTTCAGAATGACGGTAATCTCCATAATCATAAAACTTGAGGAAGATGAAAGAAAAGACAGATGAGTGATTTCTATGAAATACTGGGCGTAGAAAAAGGCGCCTCAAAAGATGAAATAAAATCGGCTTTTAGAAAAAAAGCCAGAACATTACACCCCGATGTTAATAAAGCACCCGATGCGGAGGCTAAATTTAAAGAACTCGGAAAAGCTTATGAAACCTTAATGGATGATAACAAACGCGCGACTTACGACCGCTATGGCGAAGACGGACTTAAAAATGCAGGCTTTAATACAGGCGGACCGTTCGATGGCGGTTTTGGTGATTTGAATGATATATTCAATTCATTCTTCGGCGGATTCGGAGGTTTCGGCTTTGGCGGCGGAAGACAGGACCCTAATGCTCCTCAGGTTGGAGACGATTTGAGAGCGGATGTCGAAATTACTTTTGAAGAAGCTGTTTTCGGTGTTAATAAAGAAGTAAAATTCGACCACCTTGAACTATGTCCCGAATGCGGCGGAACCGGTGCTGAAAAAGGCTCAAAACCGATTACGTGTCCTACTTGCGGAGGTTCAGGTCAGGTTCAGACTGTTGCAAGAACACCTTTGGGCGCATTCACTCAAATAAGTCCTTGTCCTGACTGTCACGGTACAGGTCAAAAGATTTCTAACCCTTGCAAAGTTTGTAAAGGTTACGGAAAAATAGAAAAAGAAAAGAAAATCGAAATTAAAATTCCGGCGGGCGTTGATAATCATTCGAAAATCAGAGTTTCAGGTGAAGGCGATGCCGGTTCAAACGGCGGCAGAGCAGGCGATTTATATGTCGTACTCCATGTAAAGCCGTCTGATTATTATACCCGTGACGGTGCGGATGTTTATACAAAACTCGAAATTTCTCCTGCGCAAGCGGCTTTGGGTGACGAAATCGTCGTAAAAACTCTTGATGGAGAACAGAAAGTTCAGATTCATGCAGGAATTCAAAACGGTAATACGATTAAAATTAGAAATGCAGGTGTGCCGATACTTTCCAGACCTTCTCAACGTGGTGATCACATAATTGTTGTGACAGTTAAGATTCCGACAAAATTGAGCGAACAGGAAAGAAACTTGTATAAACAGCTTTATGAGTTAAAATCAGAGAAGAAAGAATCTTTGATGGATAAGGTAAAAGGAGTATTTCAATAATGCGTAAATTAATAATTGCACTGGCAATCGCAGCAGCAGCAACAATGCAGGTTAATGCAACACAGTTGCCGGAAGATGTAAAAAACTGCATTACGGAAGATTTTCCAAAAGCTAATTTTAGGTTTGACGGTGTAATTACTTTGCCTGACGGAACAATTTATTTGCCTTTGATTCCGTCAAAGTTCGACAAAAATGCCGAATGCAAAATTGAAACGACTTTTCCTGCAAATAAAACACTTGCACAAAAGCCTGATGTTGTGATTTTTAGTAATGATTACATTCTGATGAAAGTTATTGTTGACGCAAAAGGTAATAAAAGTCTTGCGCAATTGCCTGACGTGCCTGTTGAGTTAAAAACCGCACTTTTGCCGCAGGATATGCTTGTTCCGTCGAATTTGAATGTTCCGCAAAATCTTAAAAATATTATCGGAAACCTTGAAATTCCTACATCTGCGGATTCAATTGTTACGGTTCCGATTGTTCAGCCTAAGACTATCAGTGAAAATAACATAAATTCGCTTGCATCAATTCCTGATTTGAAAAATAAAATTCTTTATGTTTCTACAAGTTTTTCGAAAAATATTCAGATTGTAAATCCTGAAAAGAAAAATCCCGAATATGCACTTGAACAGGCTAATATTCCGATTATGATTAAGGGTTACGATGATATGTTTCTTCTTGTTTCATCATACGGCAAAAAGTCTGTTGATGTAATTTCACTTGCGGATGACAAGGTTATAAAACAAATTGACATCAAATCTCAGCCTGATGAAATTATAATGGATTACAAAAATAAAATTGCATACATTTCAGTTCCGCAAGACTCCAGTATTTATGTCTTGAGTCTTGATACAATGACACTTAAAAGACAGCTTAAGCTTAACGGAATGTGCGAAAAAATAATTCTTAGCGAAGACGGTTCAAAGATTTTCTATAACGATAAACAAACAAATACCATCTGGGCATTGGAACTGGATAACGATTATCTGTTGAAAGAAATCGGTAAATTTCCGAATGTTTCAAAAATTGCTTATGTGAACGGAAAAGTATACATTACGAGCCGCACAAAAAGCAGATTGGTAATTGTGGATTACGCGGGCGGCGGAATGCTTTCCGAAAACTCTATAACCGAAAAACCTGTTGATATGCTTGTGAACGGGGATGATTTATTTATTCTCGGAGCCGCTGAAAATACAATTGAAGTCGTTGATACTAAAATTGACAAATTAACCGACACGATTGTGCTTCCGACTGACGGTTTTTCGACTAAAATTAATAAAATAGACGGAACAGACTTGGCGTTGGTTACTGATGCAAAGGCAGGAAAGTACATGGTTCTTAACCTTCAGACAAAAGAAATTGTTGCGGTTAATCAGATTGCGACACCTGTAAGTTCCATTGTAGTTGCAAATAAAATTAAGAAAATAGAAAAATGATTACAGATTTTGATGAAATAACACAACAAACGCTTATTGAACTTGAAAAAACGCAGCGCGACTTTTGGAATATATCGCGTCCGACGGCGTTGTTTTTGTATAATCTTATCAAAAACGAAGGTTTGAAATGCGGTCTGGAAGTCGGAACTTCCAACGGTTATTCGGGAATCTGGCTTTCAAAAGCGTTAAAAGCCAACGGCGGAACGCTTGATACCGTTGAATTTTACGAAAAACGTTATTCTATCGCAAGAGACAATTTTGAAAAATGCGGAACCGCTGATATTGTTACAATTCGTCCGGGTGAAGCCTGTGAGGTTCTCAAAAATTTACCTGAGGATTTTAAGATTGATTTTGCGTTTGTCGATGCGAATAAGCGAGAATCTGTTGATTATTTTAATCTTATACATCCGCATTTAAAAGTCGGTGGAATTTACACCTGTGACAATGTTCTTTCGCATAAAGAGAAAGTTCAAACCTATATTGATGCAATAAATGCACATCCTGATTACATACATACTGTTCTTGACTTACCTGCGGGTTTGTCATTTGCGCGTAAAATTAAATAAAAAAGAATGGAGGTTGAAACAATGACAGTATCTTTAAAACGGGGGGGGGGGCAAATCCGCTTATAGCCTAGCTTTCACCCTAGC
>CAOJDT010000083.1 GCA_948433295.1 uncultured bacterium | reverse complement strand
TTTGCCCCCCCCCCCGTTTTTTCAAGTATAGCAACATTTTTCATAGTTTCCTCCATTTTATTGTCTACAAATAAATTATAACAAATTTTAGAAAAATATTCAACATAAAAAAACCCTTGACATACAAAATTTTTTTGATACGATAATAGATGTCGAAAGACAAACCCCGAAAGGTGGGCGTTTAGCTCAGTTGGTAGAGCGTCTCCCTTACAAGGAGAGGGTCAGAAGTTCGAGTCTTCTAACGCCCAAATAAAAGGAGTAACGGAAGTTGCTCCTTTTTTTATAAATCAAATTGGAAAGAGCGACGGCGCTCGACTCTAAAAACTTAATATCTTTGCATGGGACGTTAGCAGGAACCCGCAAATTTGATTAAGTATCAAATTTGGAGGGGGATACTGCGCTCGACCCCAAAGACACCTAAAACAATTTAATATCTTCGCATGGGGCGTTAGCGCAGTTGGTAGCGCACGACACTGGCAGTGTCGGGGTCAGGGGTTCGAATCCCCTACGCTCCATAAATAAATTTTATTATCTTGAGAATTATAACTGTAGGAGGATGAGAACCCCTTTTTGGGGTTTGAACGCGAGTGAGCTGAGGGCGAAGGCTTGACGGCAAAATGGCAGAGCCATTGCAGATGTCAACCGCAGACCCGTTAAACGCGAGTGAGCAAGACAATCCCCTACGCTCCAAAAATAGCCGGAAGACTTTTGTCATCCGACTATTTTTATTTTATTTATTTCTTTCTTACAAGAACATCATAACCAAGAACTTCAAAGATTTCCAATAATTCATTTACTCTCACGGTGCCGTTTCTCAGCTTATTTGTAAGATTTTCAAGCGAATCTGTTTTATTAAATTTGTGATTAATATCCACTTTTAACCTTGTTAACGTTTTATTTTCCAATAACGTTAAGGATTTTATTAAAGCTCTTACATTAGTTTTTTCTAAAATATATTCAGGTTTCATTTTTCAATGATATCTAAATATATAGTTGACAATCTAAGTATAAAATTATATCATCTAATTATATAATTAGATAAGCAAAGGAGGAGTTATGAAAAGAAATATAGCATTCACGCTGGCAGAAGTATTAATTACACTTGGTATAATAGGGATTGTCGCAGCGTTAACAATACCATCATTAGTAGCAAAACATCAAGAAAAACAAACAGTCGCACAACTTAAAAAGTTTTATTCTGTAATGAACAATGCTATGCTGCGTGCTATTGAAGAAAACGGTGAGGTAAGTAATTGGGGTCTTTCAACTTCCATACTGGACGATACTGAAGCCGAAGATGGAGATATTGATGAGTCGTCACAAGGAAGAGATAAATTTATTGATATTATAACAAAATATTTGAATACAACCTCTATATGTAAATATTCAGATAACAAATGTGAAATTTGGTACGGAAAAAATCTGAAAGGACTAGTTAACAGTTCTGATAATTTATCAAACAGAATTATTCTGAACGATGGGACAATTATTACAAATATACACATTTCACACCCAAAATGCGATTATGTCGATGGAAATAATGTATTACAAAAAACCTATTGCGGTCCCTTAAAAGTAGATTTAAACGGGAAAAATCCGCCAAATATTCAAGGTAGAGATATATTTGATTTTATGATATCAGCAAAAGGAATTTATCCCGGCGGCTCACAATTGGATTACATGAATACACCTCTTACTTCATCGGGCTGCAGTAAAAATACTACGGGGCGAACAGGAGGATTAAACTGTACGGCATGGGTACTGTATCAGGAAAACATGGATTACCTGCACTGTGATGATTTGAGTTGGAACGGTAAGCATAAATGTAAATAGTCACCCTTATTTATGCTTATAAATCTGTTTTGCACGGCTAACTATTTTATTGTATTCAGGTTCCAAAACTTTTGCCGCTTTATGAGCGGCTCGTGCAACTTCACTACAAATCAGCATGCAAAAATATGATATCATCATAGATCCGGCATCATGATTTTTCGCATTATTGATACCTATACTTGTGTTTATAGCTGCTGAAATCGCACAGAGGTTCCGATTCCTTTTAGCTTTAGGGTACTCTCTTACAACCATCATTTTAGAAGTATTTATCTTATTAATTTTCATGTTTAATTCCTATAATAATTAATATTGCCTTATATATAAAAATCAAACAAAAATTTTTTTGCTAAAAAAACTCCCTAAGTTCAGGGAGTTTTGAATTTTATAAAAATTTAACGGTTTCTTCTTTATCTAACCTTTCATAATGGCGTTGATTCGGTATAGAATCTTCGGAAGGATACCCGATTGGAAGAATCGCAACGGGAATTATATTTTCAGGAAGTTCAAATTCTTTCACGACTGCGTCAGGGTCAAAATGACCTACCCAGGTACTTCCGAGTCCGAGATTGGCGATTTCAAGCATCATTTGCGTAGTTACAATAGAAGCGTCGACTTCACCCATATCTTTGTTATCGTAAGAACGTTTCCAGCTTACCGTATTATCATAGCAGACAATCATTGCAAGCGGTGCATTAAAATGATATCTCGTACAATTTTTTAATTTTTCGAGACTTTGTTCGCTTTCAAGAACCAGAATTCTCTGAGGTTGAAAGTTTACGGCGGTCGGGGCGAGTCTTCCCGCAGACAATATCAATTCAACTTTTTCTTTCTCGACTTTTTTATCGCTAAGCTGTCTCACCGAGTAACGTCTTTTCATCAACTCCAATAAATCCATTTTTCTCTCCTTTTTATTTTAAATATTTTTGCATAATCAATTTTTTCAACGCTCTTGAATAAACCGCCTGAGGGTCGATTTCGAGAACTCTGTCGAGATATTCGACAGCGCCTCTATAATCTTTCAACTTTTTCTTAATCGTCGCGGCATAAGAAAGCGCCTCAATAAACTTGCCGTCAAGTTCTATTGCTTTTTCCAAATCGGAAAGTGCACTTTTAAGTTCGTCTTCGGTCGGGTTTTCAAACGCAAGAACAGTCTGAGCGCGATTAAAATAAGCGTCAATCATGCCCGCATTCAACTCTATAGCTTTAGTATAATTTTCATACGCAGCCTGAAGCTGATTCAGATTGTGAAAAACAATTGCTTTCGAAAAATAAGCAAGCGCGTATTCGGGATTTAATTCAATCGCTTTTTCCAAAGAGTCCAAAGCATCGTCAAAATTTCGGTCATTGGTTTGTTCAATACCGAGACTTGTATAATATTTATAATTTTTTTCGTCTGACATAATTTCTCCTGAATCCATAATACTTAAAAATCCAATCTTTGACAATAGAAAAAAGTTTAATATTCAACCTGTCTTTTAGACTGATGAAAACAAGCCTTGATAAACGATAATCGGAATATGAATACTGTTAACAAATTATTGGAATCTTTAGGGCATAACACACATCTTCATTATGATAAATGGACAGAAGAACACGAGTTCGTATCCGGTAAAAAGAAATGGATTGCTAATATTCTTCCATCGGAACTATTAAACCGAAATATCAAACAAGCGGTGGAATCACTGGTTACACTTTGCGAATGCGATGAATTCTTTAACGAATTTCCAAACAACATTGAAAGCCCTGATTACGGCGACAAGTGGGGAAGACTTGCGAATTACATCGAAATAAATAACCGCGCTATTGCAGAAATGCACGGAGGCGAAACAAAAAACGGCATTTTGAGCGCAATAAAAATTCTCCCTGCAATTCCTCCGTCTGCAAAAAGCTGGGCAAACTGTATAATTCTTTCTCAAATTTTTCCGAATATCTATGGAGACGGTTTAGTAAAAGGACCCTTTGAAGAAAATTCAATTTACGGAATTAAACTCAACGCAGGTTACAGCGGTAACATAATTGACTGGTCAATTTCCGATAAAATTTCACCCGACGAACAATTCAAAGCCTTTAATTCTCTTGCACATTTTCACGGGCTAAAAACAGGTTTTCGAACAGTAATTTCGGCAGACCAGATAAAAGTTGCATACCCTGACCACGAAGAAGGTTTTGGATGGTGCAAACCCGAGCATCAGGAAATCTTTATAAATGAACATGTTAAATTAATAAATCTCGGTTTTGAAGCAATATTTATTGATTCCGCAAAACACATCGGCGGCTACGAATGTGAAAATTACTCCGGAGTAGGCGATTTGCCCGAATACGGTCAAATGCAGTATATTTTGCATGAAATTCGATGCCGTACAGGTAAAACCACATTAAGTTTTGTCGGAGAAAAAAGTACCGGAGACTTTGAAAGATATCAAAACCTCGGACTTACATCTGGTACAGCGTTTGTGGAGCCCGATGACTTCAACAATGTCAAACAATGGTCCGAAAAACTTAAATATAACAGGGATTACGCTCCGGGTATTGAAGTATCAAACGACAATAACGAAGGCGGTTCTCGATACGAAGACCGATTAAACCGAATAAACACCTGCCTTTTCGGTTACGAATACCCGAGCGACAAGCTTCCGAGTTTTATGCAGATGGAAGATCTGTTCCCTCTCAGATACGATACAAGTACCCACCATCTTATGATGACCAACCCGTCGTATTCAACGGACGGAACCCCTGAAAGCCACTGGGAAAATCTTTTTACAAAAGATGACGGCAGAGCATACAACGCAAAAGCCGCAGAACTTTTCGCACATGCCCTCAACCTTTGATGAAACATTTTCATCACCCTTTCGTCTGAGTTCATATAACCCGTAAGTATGTAATCAAAAGAGAGGGATTTTAATGACTTTAGAAACAAAGATTAGCGTGGAAACAGACAGCCTTTACAGTGATTTCTCAACACAGGGACTAAACGAAGATGAAATGGTTGACCTTGAACATGAAGAATTATCAACCGAACTTCAACCAAAAACATTCAGTTCCATTGCAAAAGAAGACGATATTCTTCAAATGTATTTAAAAGATGTCGGAAAAATTAAGCTGCTTAATTCAAAAGAAGAAAAGCTTCTCGGAAAAGATATTAAAGAGGGAGAAGGTCAAAAAGCCGAAATTGCAAAAAGAAAACTCGTTCAATCCAACCTCCGTCTTGTTGTCAGTATCGCAAAAAAATACATAGGTCAGGGTGTTCTGTTTATGGACCTCGTTCAGGAAGGTTCGCTCGGGTTAATCAAAGCCGCAGAAAAATTTGATTATTCGAGAAATTTCAAATTTTCCACTTACGCTACATGGTGGATTAAACAAACGATTATGCGCGCAATAGCAAATAATGCGAAAACAATCCGCATACCCGTTCACATGGCTGACAAAATCAGAAAATACAAAAAACTTTATACGGCTCTTTCTTTCGAATTGGGAAGAGAACCTTCAGACAAAGAAATGGCAGAAAAAATGGGACTTAGTGTGAAAAACATAGTTTCAATAAAAAAAGCAATAATAAAAGAACCTATAAGCCTTGAAACACCCGTAACCGATGATTTATGCGTTGGGGATTATATTGAAGACAAAAGCTACAACTCCCCTGACACGCATGCAGGAAACAATGCGATGAAAAGCAGTGTGGAAAATCTTCTGGAAATCTTAAACGACAGAGAGAAAAAAATTATCAACTGCCGCTTCGGAATTAACGGAGAAACCCCAATGACACTCGAACAACTCGGTAAGACAATGGGTTATTCAAAAGAAAGAATCAGACAGCTTGAAGAAGCTGCACTTACAAAAATAAGGCAAAAAGAAGAGTTGAAACATTTTAGGGACTTTATAGGCTAAAGTTAAGACGGGAGTAATAAAAACGCTCTCGTCTTTTTTATGCTTCAATAAGCGATTTCGCAAACTCAACAGACTGTTCGTTAATCTCTCCGCCCGCAAGTTCTGCAAGCGCTTTAATTCTGTTATCACCCGTCAGTACATAAACTTCAACTTTTGTCTCATCATCCTGAGACTTTCTGACATAAAAATGTTTATCCGCCTTTGATGCAATAATAGGCTGGTGCGTAATAAGCATAATCTGATGGTATTTAGCGAGTTCTTTAATTTCATCCGCAACACTTTGAGAAGCTTTGCCCGAAATCCCCGTATCAATTTCGTCAAAAATTACGGTATCAATATCATCGGATTGCGCAAAAATTGATTTTATCGCAAGCATTACGCGAGAAATTTCACCGCCCGAGGCAACTTTTGCAAGCGGTTTCAAATCCTCTGAAACATTTGTTGAAATAAGAAATTCCACATTATCCGCACCGTCTGAAGCCAGAGCTTTCTGAGTGACTGAAATTTCAAAACGGGCTTTCGGCAATTCAAGGTGTTCAAGTTTTTCCTGAATATAAACAGAAAGAACTTTTGCGTAATCCTGTCTTTTTTCGGTAATCTTTGCGGCAAGCCCTTCCAATTCCTTATAAATCGCAGTAACTTCCGCTTCAAGTTGTTCAACATTCTGTGTCGAAAATTCTATCCCTGCAAGTTCTTCTGCAAATTTTTGTCCCGATTGAATAACTTCGGCTAAGGTTCCGCCGTATTTGCGTTTTAATTTATCAAGAAGAAAAAGTCGTTCCTGAATTTCGTTTAATCGTTCAGTATCATTGTCAAGATTCTGGCTGTAATCTCTGAGTTCCGAGCCTGCATCACGAAGTCTTTCGATTGCGTCAACTAGATTCTGCTCCAACTCTTCCAGATTTTTATCCATAGAAGCGGCTTTTGAAATATTCTGCTTAATCTTACCCAAAGCCTCCAGAATAGAGCCGTCGTCCCCGTTAATTGCCCAGTATGAAGAACCTGTAAGTTCTTTGAGTTTTTCGGCATTTTCAAGAACTTCAAGTTCGTTATTCAAATCTTCATCTTCGGTTTCTGATTGAATCTCGGCGGATTCAATTTCGTTAACCTGAAATTTTAAGAATTCAATTTGAGATTCTGTGGTATCGGCTGAATTTTTCGCGGCATTAAGAAGCTTTTGTGTATCAAGATATTTTTTATAAAGAACCCCGTACTCATCGAGCATAGCGCCGTAAACATCTTTTGCGTAATTATCAAGAAGCGTAATATGATATTTCGGCTGCATAAAAACATAGGTCTGATGTTGTGAGTGAATATCCAAAAACAATGACTTAATCTGTTTTAAGAAATCCTGATTGATTAAAGTTCCGTTTAGACGTGTTCTGACTGAAGACTGCGTAATTTCTTTTGAGAGAATGATTTCTTCACCGAAATCGTCAATTCCGTTTTCTTCAAAAAGCTGTTTCAAATCATGTTTATTATTTTCTATTGAGAGTTCAATAACAGCCTTATCTCTGCCGTTTTTGATAACTTCTTTTGAAACACGCGAAGAAAAAGCAATATCAATTGCGCTGATTAAAATACTCTTACCCGCGCCGGTTTCACCCGTAATGACATTAAGCCCTTCGTGAAAATTGGCGGTAAGTTCATCAATTAAAATATAATCTTTCAACTTCAATTGCTTAATCATACTTACAGGATAGCTCAAAAAGCGTCATGTAGCAATATTTAACAATTCTTTAAATTTATAACAAAATAAAAAGAGGACCGAAGCCCTCTTGTAAATGGAGTTTGAATATATCTTTATAAACACTAGTTACCAACGAGTCGTAACGCTTCTTCAAGCAATTCTTTGTTTGAAGAAATAAGTTTGTTCGAGATTTCCAGTTGAAGTTTTGCCATCTGGAAGTAAGAAATATTACCTTTAAAATCCGCATTGGACATTTCTAAAAGCCCTGAACGAATTGAACCGCAGCCGAGCAAAGGTTTGCCTGACTCTGCTGTTTCCATAAACTGTCCGTCTTTGAATTCATAAAGCCCTGCCGCGTTATGGAAATTTCTTGTAGTAATTCTGTAGAGCGGAACTTTTCTTTTGCCGTTATCAGCTTTTCCGTAAATAGTTCCGTCTTGTTTAATTTCGTATTCGTCATATTTTCCGAGATACTTACCGTTATTAGGGTCAATCCACATTTTAATGTTAGTGGTCGGAATATCAAGAGCTCCGCCTTTCAAAGCGGTTTCCTGATATAAATCGGCAGAAATAGCTTTTGTACCTTGCATAATTTCGCCCTTATCATTCAAAATATAACCTTGAAGAGTATTTCCGAGACGATCTTTGTAAACCCCTTCTCCGTCAAAAGTAAATTCTCCAAGACGAGTGTAAACACTTTTGCCTTCCGGTGTTT
>CAOJDT010000082.1 GCA_948433295.1 uncultured bacterium | reverse complement strand
CAGGCCACCGTGGCCCCCACCCCCCCCCCCCCCACCCCCCCCCCCCCCACCCCCCCCCCCCCCCCCCCCCCCACCCCCCACCCCCCCCCCCACCCCCCCCCCCGGCGCCGCCCCCAACTGAATCTAAGCTTCTTCCTTTATTGACAGCATTTATTAAGACGAAAGTCTTTTTGGGATTTACAAACGCAAATAAGAATGAAAAAATCTCCTCGCCATTAGGGAGAGGGTGGCACAAAGTGTCGGGTGAGGGTTTTACATTAGCTGAGGTACTCATAACCTTAGGTATAATCGGCGTTGTGGCTGCAATGACTGTGCCGACGCTGGTTGCTAAATATCAGGAAAAAGTTACTGTCAACAAACTTAAGAAAATGTATTCCGTTCTGACTCAAGCATACAATATGTATAAAATAGACAACGAGCCAGAGGCTCTACCTTTTACACCTGAAGGTGGACATAAAGCTTTTAATATTTTTAAACCATATTTAAAGATTGCAAAAGATTGCGGCACTTCAATATCCGGTTGTTTTTATATGGGAATGTATAAACAATTAAATGGAATCGATCATAGAAAGTATTCTGAATCACAAAATTATTACAAGGTTTTACTGAATGACGGCTCCGCAATAATCTTTAGGGGTGGAAACGGTAATCTTGATTTAGAAGTTTTTTACGATGTAAACGGAGAGACACCGCCGAATGCTTGGGGTAAAGATTTGTTTGAATTCGACGTTAAAAATAAAAAAGTTGTGCCGTGCGGAATGGATCATGCAGCTGGTTACGAAGAAGCCTGCAAAGCTCCTGATAATGTTGGCTGGAGCTGTACAGCCTGGGTTATTTTTAATGAAAACTTGGATTATCTTCATTGAAATAACATTAATAAAATAAATTCTTTGCATAACCGCTTTGTTTAAGATATATTGTTATTATACATATTAAACAAAAGAGGAATTAATTATGCTAACCGGAAACGAAATAAGAAAATTATATTTGGACTACTTCAAAAATAAACACCAACACACTGTTGTGGAAAGTTCAAGCCTTGTACCGGACAATCCTACGGTATTGTTGACAACAGCGGGAATGCTTCAATTCTTGCCGATATTTTTGGGGATAGTAAAATCACCTTACGACCCTGCTCGTGCAACTTCCTGCCAGAAATGCGCAAGAGCGGGCGGAAAAGACAGTGATATCGAAAACGTTGGAAGAACGCCGCGCCACCACACTTTCTTCGAAATGCTCGGCAACTTCTCTTTCGGAGATTACTATAAAGAAGAAATCATTCCATGGGCGTGGGAATTCGTAACAGAAGTCCTCAAACTCGACAAAGACAGATTGTGGATTACTATTTTCGAAACTGACGATGAGGCTTATGATATCTGGAGAAAAGTCGGAGTTCCTGCCGAAAGAATTAAAAGAAAAGGTAAAAAAGATAACTTCTGGGGTCCTCCGGGGGCTTCGGGTTCTTGCGGACCTTGTTCCGAAATCCATTACGATTTGGGCGAACAGTACAAATGCGACCATCCGAACTGCGGTATTGATACTTGCGAATGCGACAGATGGGTAGAAATTTGGAACCTCGTATTCACTGAACTTTATCAGGATGAAGAAGGTAACCAATCACCTCTCGAAAGTAAAAACGTTGATACGGGTATGGGTTTGGAACGTATTACAATGGTTTGTCAGGGCGTTGCTTCAACTTTTGAAACAGACCTTTTGAAACCGATTTTGGACAAAGTTTCCGAAATGAGCGGCGTTCCATACAAAAAATCAGAAAAAACAGATGTTTCGTTGAGAATTATCACAGACCACGCAAGATGTGTTTCATTCTTGATTTCAGACGGTGTAATCCCGGGTAATGAAGGCAGAAGCTACGTTTTGAGAATGATTCTCCGCCGTGCGCTCCGCCACGGTAAAATCCTCGGTATGGATTTGCCGTTCCTCTACAAACTCGTTGATACGGTTGTTGAACATTACGGCGAAGCTTACCCTGATTTGGTTAAAAATAAAGCCAAAATTATCGACACTATTAAAAAAGAAGAAGAAAGATTCGCGAAAACTCTCGACCGCGGATATAAAATGCTTGACGAATTTATCGACAACAAAAAAGATATTGACGGCGAAAGCGCATTCAAACTCTACGATACTTTCGGATTCCCGTTTGAACTTACCAAAGAAATCGCTGAAGAAAACGGTTTGAAAGTTGATGAAGACGGTTACAAAAAAGCAATGCAGGAACAAAAAGAACGTGCAAAAGCAGCAACCGCTAAAATAAGTGTTACAGGCGATATCAAATACGCAAAAGTCGAAGAAGAAGTCGGCTCAACAGAGTTCGTCGGCTATGAACAAAATGAATGCGATGCGAAAATTCTCGCAACAATCGAGGGCGACGGTTACGTTGACATAGTTCTCGACAAAACACCGTTCTACGCTGAATGCGGCGGTCAGACAGGTGACTGCGGTTTTATCGAAAACGAAAACCTTAAAGCCGAAGTTCTCACAACTTTCAAAGTTAATAATCTCTTCGTACACCGTTCAGAAGTTATTAACGGCGAGATTACAATCGGTGAAACTGTTAAAGCTTCCATTGACCTTCCGCGCCGTGAAGAAATAAGACTTCACCACACATCAGCCCACTTATTGCAAGCGGCGTTGATTAAAGTTCTCGGTGACGAAGTTCATCAGGCAGGTTCTCAAGTCGAACCTGACAGAATGCGTTTTGACTTCACATTCTCACGTGCAATGACAGTGGAAGAAATTTTCAAAGTCGAAGAAATCCTTAACAACTGGGTTGCAAAAGGTTTGCAGGTCAAAACAGACGTTATGGATATCGAACAGGCTAAACTTACGGGCGCAACCGCACTCTTCGGCGAAAAATACGATGAAGTCGTAAGGGTTGTTTCTATCGGTAACGAAACCTGCATTTCAAAAGAATTCTGCGCAGGTACTCACGCAAGAAACACTAAAGACTTACGCATAATCAAAATAGTTTCCGAAGGCGCAATAGCAGCCGGTACAAGACGTATCGAACTTGTTGTATCACGTGCGGCATTTGATTTTATGAATGCTAAAGTTAAAGAAATCGACAAACTTTCTTTAATGTTCAAAACCCACTACAACGAAATCGTCGAACGCGTCGAAAAATTACAGGATGAAAACAAAGAGCTTCAAAAAGAACTTGCTTCCGCAAAAGAAGAAAACGCACGCGCTAAATTCGCGACTTTCCTTTCAAAAGCTCAAGATATCAACGGTGGAAAACTCTTCATCACTAAAGTTGAAAACCTCGACGGAAACGCAATCAAAGTCGGTATTGAATTTGCGGCACAAAAACTCGGCGAAAGCGTAATTGTTCTCGCATCTGAAAGAACTGTCGCAGTAAGAGTTTCCGACAGCTTCGTGAAAAAAGGCGTAAACGCAGGCAAAATCGTCGGTGAAATCGCTAAATTCACGGGTGCAAACGGCGGCGGACGTCCAAACTTTGCGCAAGGCGGTATTAAAGACGCTTCAAAACTCGACGAAATTTTGACAAAAGTCGAAAATGATTTAAAAAAATAACATTCCAAACTCTATACTAACAGCGGCGGGCAAATAAATTTGCCCGCCGTCTTGTGTTTAATAATAAATCCGCAATAATTTGACAGATATTAATCTATCATCTATAATTGATACAGGGTAGTTCCGCACCTTACGGCGACACACGCAAGTTACGAAGAAACAGGTCGCAAAGGAGGTGAGAATATGTGCACAAAAATAATAAAGACCGTTATAACGGTAATTATAACGGTCCTTAAAATTATTATTATTTGGCTATAGGGAACGAAGAACGGGCTTAAGTGTTAACGGCATTTAAGTCCGTTTCCCTATATATTTATTATAACTCTTTTTTAACAATTGTCAATCCTGCCGAAAATTATGCTATACTTATCAAAAAGGAGAGATTTATGACTATATTGAAAATAGAAAGACTTGCGCATAACCGATTTGTACCCGAGTACAAAACAGAAGGCGCTGCGGGAATGGATTTATGTGCGGCAATTGATAAACCTGTTACACTCAAACCGCTCGAAAGAACACTCATTCCGACAGGTTTGAAAATCGAACTTGAACACGGCTTCGAGGCACAAATTCGTCCGCGTTCGGGACTTTCGATTAAGCACGGAATTACTTTAATTAATTGTGTCGGAACGATTGATGAGGATTACCGCGGAGAAGTTTGCATTCCCGTAGTTAATCTTTCAAATGAAGAATACACCATTCAGCCTGATGAAAGAGTTGCACAGATGATTATAGCACGTGTTGAACAGGCGAAAATAGAAGTCACTACCGAACTCACCGAAACCTTGCGCGGCGCAGGCGGATTCGGTTCTACAGGAAAATAAACAAATTAAAAGACCTCTTAAAAAAGAGGTCTTTTTAGTTATTGGGGATTAAGAAGGAGGAAGTCATTTTTCTTTCGCTGTGAAAACCGAAATACCTTTGAGGTTTTCCACATCAAAATTTGTTTTAATTAAATTATCAAATAGGTTTGGCTCAGACTTTTCAACCTGCTTCTGGTTTTTCCAGTAGTCTTTATCCAACTGTGGCAAGCCGTGCGGTTCTGAGATGTTACTGTTAAAGTCAACCATTTTCAATGTCCTTATTTTTATGTTTTATATAACGTCACTAATAAAAATAAGTTTAACATATTACACAAAAATTTTACAATATGTAACATATTAATCGCGTTTGACGTTAAGAAGCATTTCATTAGGGATGAAAACGTCATTTACGCCGATATTTGCGTTTACGAAAACGAATTCCAGAGTTTCACCGTGCCTGATATCGAGATTATCGAACGGAATTTTTATATCAATAACTTTGTCAAAAACAGAGACTATTTCGCGCGGATTTTCAATAACCCAAAGGTTATTCGGAATAGCTTTTATTAATCTTACCAACCTCAATTCGCCTGCGTGAATCGCAAGTTGAATTTCGTTATGAAATTTTTCTTTGGTAACAGGCAATACATTTTCGGTTTTATTAATAAGTCTTATCGGTGAAAGTGAATGTTTTCTATCGGCGTTTCTTGTATAAATATACATTTGATAAGTTCGATTAAGAAAATCTGCGCGGTCTTTTATATATTCATTCACATAAAATCGCAGGTAGAAATTCTCTTTGTCATAACCGAAACAAATTTTATCGAAAAATTTATTTTCTTTCATCACAGGACCGTCAGGAATGGAAATACACCCTGCATTCAGCCATGAATCGTCTTCTGCCTTATCTTTACCGTCAATATTCGGATTAATTTCGCCTTTCGGATATCTTGAAAGATTCGATATTGCGGACAACAGAGGAATATCAAGGTAATCAGGCACTTCAAGTCCCAAATAAAGATATATATTTTTCAAATGTTCTCTAAAAATATAATCAAAAATATTATCACGTCCGGAATCATTCGGTTCACCATACCACCAGAACCAATCGCTGCCTTCTGCTATAAAAAGTTCACGTCTGGCAAGTTCAATATTCTGATTGTATGGATTCTGTTTTACATACTTGCAAAAATCATCACGAACCTGTTTAAGATAATTCCATGCAAGATTTTTTAACGGTTCGTCAATCCAAAGTTTAAAATTACGGTTAATCCACGAGCCTGAGGCAATATTTTTGAGCGGTTTGTGGTATTTTTCTTTATCCATATAATCACTAATAAGAACAGTCTCGAGCGATTCATCGTTTTCAATAAGTTCATACAAAGTTTTTAGGAAGGTAAACCCGTCGTTCGGATAATTTTCCCAACAATTTTCACCATCCATAGCTATTGTGAGAATATGGTTATCATCAGGTGAGGCAAGAAGTTTACCCTGCATAACCTTAATTCTGTCATACAAATCGTTTGCTGCAAGAACAGAATCGTAGTTCGGATACTCAAAACTGATAAGATTTGAAACGAGCGAGTTTCTGAAAATCATTTTCAGTCCGTTTTTGTATTCATAAGACTTCAACAGATTGTAAGGATCCTCCAGATAACCTTTAAAATCTCGAACGAATTCAAAGTTAAGTGATTCGGATAAAATTCCCTCATCGGAAATCGACCATTCCACACCGATTTCTTTAAACATTTCAAGTTCTTTCGGACTGACGCAGTGTTCTGACGGCCAAATTCCGCGCGGACGTTTTCCGATAAGTTGTTCTATTTTATCAAGCGCCCATACTGTCTGAATCTTTGCGTCAAGAGGCATTTTCAAATTATCGGGCAAGCCTTCCTTGTTTGCGATTTGAATACTTTTAATATCAAGCAAAATCGGCAAAATAGGGTGATAGTAAGGAGTAGTTGTAACTTCAATTTTTCCTTCTTCTACATATTTTCTGTATGCGGGAATTATACGTCTTATGATATCGCGCTGAATTTCGATTATTTTTCTTCTATCGTCAAGGGAATACCCTTTTTTCTTTTTAAAGAGTTTTCTTAATTCAATATACTCGTTTTTATAAACTGAATCAGTCCACGCAAGATTAAACAAAGCCATCAAATCGGAATATTCTTCATCAGTAAAAGCCGAGATATCTGCATTCGGCATTGATTGACGTTTTTGGAAAAGTCTGTTGTACTCTTCGTGCGGATAAATCATTGTGCGGTAATTTGAATCAAAGAAATTGTTCAGGATAAATTCTTTATCATCCGCGGTCAAATCTTTTATGTCTGTAACGGTAAGACGTGAATGCAAATCATGCATTCCTTTTTCGCCATAATCAATAAACGCATCCAACAAGACGGGAACAAGATTAAAATTGAGTTTAATATTTTTAAAATTATCAAGAATGGTGACCATGTCGAGATAATCCTTAACGGCGTGGAGCCTTGTCCATGGCATAAGATAATCCCCCTCAGGCGTAAGCTGATAAACAGGCTGGTGCATGTGCCAGTAGAATGCTATGGATAACTTTTTGTTCTGACTCATCATAATCTTAACTCCGTTTGTTTTGATTATATCATGCACAAGTAAGAATTTAAAATCATTCGATTACGGGAACTTGCACTACTACACTAAATAACAAAAGAAATGTCACCCTGAACTCGCTTGCCTACTTTTGTTGCAGAGCCTTTGGCAATGTAAACAAAATGGCTGGTTTCCCACAGGGTCTCCTATACAAGAGATGCTGAAACAAGTTCAGCATGACAATATTACATACATCTGGTGTAAACTTGTATATAAGTCCCATTATTTTTTACTATTAAAAAATATATGTTTGTCATATTATATAACTATGACTAAATAATAAGGGAGAAGATAATGGCTAAAAACAGAATTGGTATAGACGTAGGCGGAACCAACGTAAAAATCGCGCTTGTTGATTCGGACGGAAAAATAGGTTATTCCAATACAATTCCGACACGTGCGGAAATGGGTTACGAATACACTATTAATAATATGAAACAGGCTATCCGCGATTTACTTACAGAAACAAAATTATCCTCAAAAGATATTGAAGGTATCGGATTCGGCTTGCCGGGACAGGTTGATTTTAAATCGGGTATTGTAAGATTAATCACAAACATTCCGGGCTGGGTTGAAATCCCGCTTGCAAAAATGATTGAAGACGAATTCCATATTCCGACACGTATTGACAACGACGTAAGATGTGCGGCTCTCGGGGAATTGAATTTCGGTGCAGGCAAAGGCTGCGAAAACTTAATCTGTATTACGGTCGGCACAGGTATCGGTTCAGGCTTAATCGTTAACGGAAAACTCGTTCGCGGTGCTTCTAACGCTGCAGGTGAAATCGGTCACATTAAATTACAAATGCACGACGGCCCTATTTGCGGCTGCGGCGACACAGGATGTTTGGAAGCCTTCGCTTCAGGTCCTTCAATAGTTGCAATGGCAGAAGATTACATAAGAGGCGGCAAATCGACTAAATTCAGAGAAATGGCTAACGGAAAAGATATCACACCGTTTATCGTGGCAGAAGCAGCAAAAGCAGGCGATGCGGTTGCCAAAAGAATCTTTACGATAATGGGCGAATACATCGGAATCGGTATGGCGAGCGTTGTAAACCTTTTGAACCCTGAAAAAATTATCGTTGGCGGCGGGGTTGCCGATGCGGGCGACATTCTTATGACACCGTTGAAAGAAACACTTAAAAAGCGTGCAATGAAAATCGCGGGCGAAACATTAGAAGTT
>CAOJDT010000081.1 GCA_948433295.1 uncultured bacterium | reverse complement strand
CCTGAACTTGCCATAGATGTCGTAACTAAGTTCCAGGAAAAATACGGTAAAAGTTTAATTAATATGATTTCTGACGAATGGAGCAGCAGCAAAGACGCCAGAAAAGAGGCTATGACTAAAATTTACGACCTTGTCGCTCAAGCAAAAGGCATTAACAACCCTCAAAACAGAAAAGAATTCATTGATATCCTTAACGAAGAATTCAATTCATTTGGCAGGGTTTCGACAAAAAAAATGGACGAAATTATTAACAGGATGATAAACCCTTCAACTGATAACTCAACACAGGCTGAATCCACATCATCCACGGCACGTCCTGCAACACAGCGTACCGATAATACAGGAAGCAATGCCTCCCATCTGAGCGGAAAAGCCTATCCTAACGAAATATTCTATTCAACAAACGGCGGTACAAGTAAAGATATTACACCGACGACAATGACTTCAATTAAAGACAGCAGCGGAAACACCGTTAACGCAGGGACCTTAAAAAATTGGGCCATCAGCGGCGGAAAACGTGATAAAGCGTTCAAAGATGTCCAAGACCCTTTCATTCAGCGACCACTTCCGAATTACAACACGGAAACAAGAAAAATCGAAGCCGTTACAGAAGTTCAAACACCGACCGCAAGCGGAAATCTTGACGGAAAAGTAGTCGTACTTAACCCCGGTCATGGCGGCTATCAACAAAAGAACGGTTACTTTGACGCCGGAACAGTACTTTCGGTAAAAAATGCCGAAGGGAAAAATATGCCGATTGAAGAATGGCGTGTTGCTCAAAGTTATGTTGAAAATATGGCAGATAACCTCAGAGCCCGCGGCGCAACCGTAGTCATAGTTTCAGGCGCAGTACGAAACGGCGGTATGGCAGAACAGGAATATCTTGAACACATGTTTAACGGAGAAAAAGGCTGTGACGAAGTGCGAGACCTTATGCGCAACACAAACAAATCAGATATGGTAATGCTTTCGGTTCACGTAGAATCCGCAAAAGAAAAACCTAATGATAAAAAATGTACGGTTCGTTATACAAAAGATATTGATAAAGAACTTTCCGACAATATCAACCGATACGTTCAACAAGGTTTTATAAGCCTGACTCCCGCATCTACACATGATAATTTATACGTAAACCGTGCCGCCAGAGGTATTACATCATCGCTTCTCGAAATAGGTAATATCGCAAACGGGAATATTACAAACTCACTGCTCTCCAGAGCCGACCAGAAAAAATATGCGGAATGTATCGCCAATGCAATTGAGGAAACATTACTGCACTAACAAGAGGTAAAATTTTGACCGAAATCAGTTTTAATTTTCAAAGTAAAAATACTCAAACTCAACAAAAACCTTCAGGGCATAAAGTTCGGCAAGGCGAAACACTCTACTCCATTGCAAAATCAATGGGGGTTTCGGTTGAAGAATTAAAACGAGCAAACGGATTGAACGACAATAATATCTCAATCGGTCAAATTCTTACTATGCCTTCAAACACCTCAAAACAAACAGGCAACGAAATAACAATGATTAGAGATATTTCGGATGAAGAAATTAATCTTAACCAAACAAGAAGCCGATATGTAAAAGTAACAAACCACAATCCGCATAAACTGCAGCGAAACGAGAATCCTGCAACACTCGCACGCAAATATAATGTTGAAGAGCGTACTATTCTAATGCTAAACGGATTAACTAAAGAACAGGCAACAAAACTTCAAATCGGCGATACAGTAAAAATTCCGCCAACCAGAACCGCAAGGAATATAAATAACCTTAAAGATGCCGCAGCCGCACTCGGCGTGAGTGAGGATTTCATAAGAAGAATTAAACAAATTGAAGACGGTACGGATGACTCCAATAACCCGTCTGCACATTATACTGATTTTAAATTTCACAACACTCCCTATAGAGATGACGAGGGTAATTTAACAATAGGAATCGGACATCTTTACAAATCAGGTGAAAAAAATAGACTTACGAATAAAGAAGTTTTGGAACTATTCGTAAATGACATGCTAAAAATGGAAGAGAACCTCTGGCACGTTATGGGCGGGAAGAAGAATTTTGACAAACTTCCGCAAAGTATCAGAGAAGCGCTTCTTGATATGACATTCAATAAAGGAACAGCTATTATTGAAAACACTGAAGGGCTTGTCTGGACATTAAAAAACGGAAAATACGAGGCAGCGATTTGCAAAATGACAAATAACAAATCGGCAAAAGGCAGAGAAATGAGCGGATTAAGCAAACGCAGGTTATTCGATATTTCTACAGCCTCAAAAATGTACGGCTCAAAAACTCCGCAAAGCATCATTAATACAGCACAACAAGTTTACAACAGAGGAGTAGCCCTTCTCAGACAGGAATGCGCTGCAAGTTATAAAAAAATCAAAAATCCTAAGTTTTCCCAACAAAAGCATTTTGAAAACCGCCTTGTGGATTTCAATGCACATGCAAAAAAATATATGGGCGATAAAATCAAACTTACAGACAAGTAACGATTTCGCCGACCGTTTCGCCATGAAGTGTTTTTATGGAATGGTCGGCGTCGATATTTGCCCAGTGTAAATTTTTAAGACTGTCAAGCATAACGAGTTCTCTGGCTTTCATATCGCAGTCGGAAATTTTCACAATTATACCTTCCTGACTTTCGAGATTAACCGCAATACAAAGCCCTCCCGCACCGACTTTTGCGACGAGACTTTCTGAATTTTTAATAATTTTTGTATCAAGACGATTTTCGCCGCCGATTATGTAAGGATTTTCGCGGAAAGCCTTTGTAATCTTTTCATATTTAGGATTACAGAAAAGATTTATGTAACCCTTAACCATATTCTCAAGAGGCATTGAATGAATCGGAACGCCACAGCCGTCTTTTGTTACGGGATAATCTTTTTTCACGCCGCAAAGTTCATAGATTCTTTTTTTAATTTCTTTTTGCAACGGATGTTCATTACTGTCGTATTCGGCTAAATCCCAGCCTTTAATCTTACACAAAGCCAGCATCATAATATGTTTGCCGATACAATTGTTATGATAAATACTTTCGCTTTTACCATTCAAAAGAAGTTCCTCTTTTGCAGTTTGCGAGATTGGTTTATGGAATCCGCATTTGAGATAGGTTTCATCAAGACAGATTTTTTTCAAAAGACCTTTTGCCACATCAACATGAACGGATTCGCCCGCATGTGACGCACAGCAAAGCGCAATTTCTTTTGAAGACATATCAAATTCTTTATCCATCCCGAAATCAATCAAAAGACTTGCCTGCAAAGGTTTTGCGCAGGAACGCAAGTAAAACGGATACCCGCCCGATTCGCCGTTACTGTCAATTACGCGTTCACGATTCGCTACAAGAACATAACCGAAATGTTCCTGTTCAACGAGTCCGTCTCTAATATATTTTACGAGAAGTTCAGGTTTATTCATCATCTTGCTTTCTTACCAAATGTAGTAACTGTACCATTTTACGTTTTAAAGCGTCATTTTCATTCTCAAGAAGATGAATTTTTGCCTCAAGCATTTCCTTATCCGACTGTACAAGTTCACTTTTCGGAACGATATCATAATTAAGAATAAATCTTCTTTTTGCATCTGCTTTAAGTGTAAAGAGGGTTTTAACGCTTTTATCGGTAATATAGCCCAATTCGACGAGAATTTTTCCAAAAAGCTTATGTTCCATTCTGTCGTCTAATCTTCTTTGAGTCATCACCGCAATATCAAGTTGATCAATGGTAATTGAGCCGTTTTGCAAATAATATTCGCCTGTTCTGAATTTTCCTGCAATAAAACCTCCCATGGCGTAGACTTCATCTTTTTCGGGTTTTTCGATATAACCCTGTTCAAGACAAAATATAAAATGTTTTGCGGTTTCTTCTATTGAAAGGAAAGTGTTAAGAGAAATTTCGAGAATATTATAACCCTCGCCCGCAAGCCTGAGAAAATTATAAATATTGGTATCCATACCGCATTTACGCTCCCAGAGTTCAGTCTTACCCGAAAACGTAAGAGTCGGAACATATAATGCAAAAATCCCGTCAGAATTTTTTATAATAAAGCGTTCGCAGTAATTCTCCTGCATATTTAAAAACAAGCGATAATATACAGCCTGCTTAACCCAGAGAGGGTATGCAAGAAGTTTTCCCATAAAAAGCTCAAATAAATTTTTCTTCACTATAAGCCTCCAATGCCTATTATATATAAAAAACAGCATAAGCGCAATATAATACTTTACGGTATTGATTTATGATTATAAAAATTGTAAAATAGCCTTATGGAATAGGAGAACTTTATAATGGAAAATACACGTATGAAAAAAATCGTTATTGCCATCCTCGCCCTTATCGGGTTTGCGGCAACGATTGAACTTGCAAAAGTATATTATGACGCGAATTTCAACCCTTACGCACTTCCGAGTGCCTGCGTAGTCAATGACTTTATCGACTGCGACGGAGTTGCAAAAACCAACGAATCTCAATTCTTCGGAATCCCTCTGGCTTATTGGGGAATGTTTTTGTACACATTCATTTTATTGCTTTTGGGCGCAGACAAACTCAAAAAGTTCAGACTTTTCAAGTTTATGGAAGTCTTCAAAAATCCGCTTGATTATATTGCATCTCTTGGCATAATATCATTTACTATTTCGATGATTTTGTTGTGCGTAAGCCTTTTCGAAATACAAAAGCTATGTATTTTCTGCGCATTCACATATCTGTTGAACCTCTTAATCGGACTTGTGGCACTTGATTTCAAAAACGGAGGCATTGTAAAAGCAATCACTCAAAGTGCAAAAGATTTTATTGATGCACTTAAAAAACCTGTTTACCTTATAGCATTTATTATTGTAATGCTTCTTGCGGGCACAGGACTTACCTACACTACAATAACAATGAAATTTGCGCCTCAGGTAAAACATTCAAAAATGTTTGACGAATTTGTAAAAGCAAAAACCAACAAATACGCAATCTCGGGAAATGTTCTCGGCGACGAAAACGCTGAAGTTATTCTCTATGCTTACACAGACTTCCGCTGTCCTATCTGTAAAGTTCACGATATGATGCTTTATAAACTCGCAAAAGAAGTTAAAAACGTAAAAATTATCCACAAAAACCTTCCGCTCGATACGGAATGCAACAAATACCTTACACAACCGTTCCACGACGGTTCGTGCAAAATGGCAGCCTACGGACTTGCCGCAAAAAAACAGGGTAAATTCTGGGATTTGGATAACGCGTTCTTCCAAAAAATTCCTGCAAACGAACCGTTTGACGAAGCAAAAATGCTTGAAGCGGCAAAAAGCGTCGGACTGGATATGGAACAACTTAAAAAAGACGCCGAAAGCGCTGAAATTAAGGCAGAAATCTTAAAAGAAGTCGACGAAGCCAATGGTTTCGGAATCAACGGAACTCCAAGTTCCAAAATCGGTAGCGAAATATTTATCGGAATCAAAGGTTATCCTGATTTGAAAAAATGGGTATTGGAAAAAGGTGGACAAAAAAGATAAAATAATACTTCACGCCTGTTGTGCAATATGTTCGGCTTATCCCGTGTCTTATCTGAAAGATGCGGGATATTCCGTTACGGTTTATTTTTATAACCCGAATATTTATCCCGATTCTGAATACCAAAAACGCCTCGATGCACAACGCACTCTCTGTAAGCATTTTGAAATTGATTTAATCGAAGGTGATTACGACAAAACTGCGTTCTATAATTGCGCAAAAGGACTTGAAAACGAACCCGAACGCGGAAAACGCTGCATTGAATGCTTCAAACTGCGGCTCGAAAAAACTGCACGGCTGGCAAAAGAAAAAGGAATCGAAAACTTTACAACATCAATTGTAATAAGCCCGCACAAGAATTTTTCACTACTCTCCGCACTGGGAAAAGAAATTGCAGAAAAATATGATTTAAATTACCTTGACATAGATTTCAAAAAGAAAGACGGATTCTTAAAAACAAACCGAATTTCAAAAGAACTCGAACTTTACAGACAAAACTACTGCGGCTGCGAATTTGCGCTGAGGCAAATGCCTTCACTAAACGCTCAGACTAAACAAAGGCAAACTTGATACATAAGTTTACATAAAACTTGCCCCTTCCAAATGCTCATGCTACGATACCGTTATGAAGAATTTACAAGATTTAGGGTATGAGGTTTGTATGAAAAGTTCAACTATAAGAAGATCTAATTTATCTAAGGAGAAAATGGCAGTGCTGGAAGCTTTATCAAAATACAAATCTGACTCATCAGATAACACTCCGGGCGTATATATGAGACCCGGAAAAGAAAAAGAACTCGATGTACTCTGGGAAAATTTTAAAGTAAGCCAGAAAAACGAAATATCACCGGGAATCTACCTCGGTACAGGATTTATCGCAGGGGTTGTTGCAACAATTATTGCGGCATCAGTAATCGGTTTGTCATCCAACGGAATCGCTAATATGCCAAAACCGTCGCTTGATAAAAAAGCGGCAGTCCAAAACGAAAAATTAAACTTCGTACCTGCGGCAGAACAAGCAGCAATTGTCGAAACTGAAGAAGTTTATGAAGTCCAAAGCGGCGACACTATGGAAAGTATTCTCACAAGATTCTACGGAGGATACACCAAAGAAAGAGCGTGGGCTGTGATGAATGCTAACAATATGACTAACCCGCATAAACTCTCAATCGGACAAAAATTGACAATCCCGATGAAAAAAGATTAAGAATCCAAAGCCTCCACAGTGAGGCTTTTTTAATGCCCGCCCACCAGGGGGGGGACTAAACCGGCGGATTCTCGTCAGGGATATAACGAAGTAAATCGTTCGGAGTGCAATCTAATGCCCAACAAAGTTTGTTAAGCGTTTCAAATCTTAAACCTTTGCTTCGACCATAGTATAAGTCATCAACTGTTGAATATTTTAAACCAGCAAGCCTTGCCGTTTCTGCAACTGACAACTTTCTATACCCTATCATTGTTGAAATATTATTTAATAACATATCGCCGATTGTATATAATTTTTCAAAAAATGTTGACATATTTCAGAACTCAGTATAATATATAAGAGTAACGGAATAAATTAGAAATATAACTTAACAGAGAGGGTAGTATGCAAATAGAAGAAATTATGGAAATGCAGGACAAGGTGATTCAGATTTGGAGTTTTTCACGAGTAGGCAAAAGCTATGCCGATGAACACTATGAAACAGATGAACTCTTACATATCGGGGTTATTCTCGACAAAGTCTGCGATTTGTCCGAAGAATTGAAAAATCAATTTGATCAGGTATCTTGCTGCAATAAATAAGTTAAATTTTATATAATGTTCATAACCGCCCCTCCAGCTAGGGCGGTTTTCTTTTATAAATTACTGGAATTATTTTTAATTTTATATTATAATTACCCCATAGGGTTAGACTATTCTACCTCCAACTACACATCAACATTACTGTAAAAATGGTGGAAAGGAGGTGAGAGTATGAAAAGACAGATAATAAAATATGCCCTAACAATACTAGGACATATTTTACAAATTATCTCGTTATTCATATAGGGTCTGTAAAGGTCGCTTAGCGGAGCGACCACCCTTTTTATATTATTTACGATTTACACAGTTTTGTCAAGGGTATTAGAATTTATGCGGGTAATCTTTTGGAATAGTCCAACCGTTTCGCTTAATCAATGTAGAACAATACGCATGTTCCTTAGCTGAACCTTTATAACAGCCTTGCAGTGAATCATTTTTTAATGTTGTTTCATTCGTTACCACCCAGTCAGCATAAGCTCTCAATGCAGGTTTTAACGCAGGGGTAAAACTAAACGTAAACATTTTTGTTCCACCGGGTCTTGAAAAACTCATACTTTCTAATTCTTCATAAAATTTTTCTTTGTAATCATTTGCATTAATAAAAAACAACCATGTCGGATCAGATATCATAACCAGACTTCCATCATTGAAATATACGGCAACCCTTCCTTCTGACGCTTTTGAATATTCAACTTTTACTTCTTTCAAATACGGTCTTAAATACTTATTAAACCAGGGTTCAATTTTCGGTTTAGTCAAATCCGAATTGCCATCATTATCTGTCTCAAAACCCTTCGGCTGCGTATCCCAATATTTTACGTCACCGTTATCAACTTCCGATAAAGTTATTGCCTGATTCATAACCGAATAAAATTTCT
>CAOJDT010000080.1 GCA_948433295.1 uncultured bacterium | reverse complement strand
CAGTAGAAGTTGTTCCGGCGCAGCTCGGAAACACAGCGGGCGTCATCGGCGCAAGTTTACTTATCGAAAGTTAGAAAAAAGAGGCAATTGCCTCTTTTTTTTTATGCTAAAATATTTATATTGACCCCGCCGCGTCAGACGGCAAAGCATAAAGGAAATTTCATAATGATTACTACTAATAAATTAACCGTAAGATTCGGTTCTCAAACACTTTTTGAAAATGTCAGCATAAAATTTGTCCCTGGCAACTGCTACGGCGTAATCGGTGCAAACGGTGCCGGAAAAAGTACGCTGTTAAGAGTTTTATCCGGAGATATTGAACCGACATCCGGCGAAGTTAGTATCGCCAAAGGTCAGAGGATTGCGGTTTTGAAACAAAACCACTTTGAATTTGACGAATTCAGCGTAATCGACACTGTAATTATGGGTCACAAAAAACTCTACGGAATAATGAAAGAACGTGACGCGCTTTATGCAAAGCCTGATTTTAACGATGAAGACGGGATTAAAGCGGCACATCTGGAAGAAGAATTTGCGGAACTCGACGGCTGGCAGGCAGAATCCATGGCGGCTTCACTTTTGTCGGAACTCGGAATTTCTGACGATCTTCATTACTCTATGATGAAAGATTTGGCGGGAAGTGAAAAGGTTCGCGTACTCCTTGCGCAGGCACTTTTCGGAAACCCTGACATTCTGCTTCTCGACGAACCTACAAACCACCTCGATATCAATACGATTACGTGGCTTGAAGAATTTTTGATTGACTTCCCGAACCTAGTAATCGTTGTCTCCCACGACAGAAAATTTCTCGACAGGGTTTGCACACACATGGCGGATATTGATTACAAAAATATTCAACTTTACACGGGGAATTATTCGTTCTGGTCTGAGGCAAGCCAATTAATCAGAAAACAAAAAGAAGAACAGAATAAGAAAACCGAAGAAAAAATGGAAGAATTGAAAGCGTTTATTGCCCGATTCAGCGCAAACGCTTCCAAAGCAAAACAGGCAACTTCGAGAAAAAATATGCTTGATAAACTTTCGCTTGAAGAAATTAAACCATCCTCAAGACAATACCCGCGAATCAGATTTAATTATCAGAAAATCCCGGGAAAAGATGTTTTGACTGTCGATAAACTTACAAAATCCGTTGACGGTGAACTTTTGTTCAAGAATTTCAGTTTTGAAGTTTATCAGGGAGAAAAGATTGCATTCATAGCAAAAGACCCGCTGATTATCACGACGCTTTTTGACATTCTTGCGGGAAAAGCCGAACCTGATTCGGGCGAAGTAAAATGGGGCGTAACCGCAACCACATCTTATTTTCCTAAAGACAACAACTTTTACTTTGAATCCGACAAGACCATAATGCAGTGGCTTGCGCAGTATTCACCCGATCAGCACGTAAACTTTTTGCGCGGATATCTGGGCAGAATGTTATTTTCGGGCGAAGATGCAGATAAGAAGGTTAACGTTCTTTCGGGAGGCGAAAAAGTTCGTTGTATCTTAGCGAAAATGATGATAGAAGAATCGAATGTAATGATTTTTGACGAACCGACCAACCACCTTGATTTGGAATCAATTACGGCGCTGAATAATTCGATTATCGACTACACGGGTACGGTTTTATTTACATCGCAGGATTACCAGTTCATACAAACAGTAGCGGACAGAATAATCGAAGTATCACCGAACGGTTACATCAATAGCCGCAGCAAATACGAAGATTATCTCGCAAATCCTGACATTATCAAACGCAGAAACGATTTGTACAAAATGGCGGTAAAACGCTAACCCGTCAAATTACTTCCCCGCCTCTTGAGAAAGATTAGACTGGAGGTTCTGCGCAGCGCAGCGTTTGTAATAAGATATTTCGATTTTGTCAAAATTTTTGACAAATTTTGTCATGCGTTTGCAGGCATAACCGCTTAAAATCAATAAGTGCTCTGTTTCCAGCCGTGAATCCTGACAGTGATTCATGGCATTATCGAGTGCCATAAACAATGAGAATATATTCCAAAGTTCTATTTCCATATCGTTTAGTAATTCTTCTATGATAACTAAAGACCATTTCAAGTAAATAATAGCACCTAGAACCAGAACTGTCAATAGTGTATTATAGTTTACATAATGACGACAAAAGACAGCAAATACACAAAATCCGTTGGATTAAATATCAAACTGGCAAGAGTTAAAGCAGGGTTGACGCAGGAGGCACTTGCAGAAAAGGCAGATTTGAGCAGAGAAACTATCGGTGATACAGAACGCGGTATAAAATCACCGACGGTAGCCACCGTTGGCGCAATTGCCGACGCTCTCGGTATTGATATGTATAAACTTTTTATTTTTGATTAATTCTTTCTTTAAAAGGAAAAAATTACACTATAAGGCATTACTGTTTTTTGAAAACTGGTGTATAATCTTTTTATGAAAATATTGGACGTCGAAAATTTAAATTTGGGTTTCATGGGAGAAAACAGGTTTAATCAGGCATTATGGGATGTATCGTTTTCTCTGCATAAAGGCGAAATGCTTGCTCTCGTAGGAGAATCGGGCTGCGGAAAAACTGTCAGCGCGATGAGTATTCTCCAATTGCTTCCGAAAACCGCCAAAATTACCTCGGGAACGATTGACTTTTATGGCGAAAACCTAATCAACACCAACCGTAAGAACTTACAACAAATCAGAGGCTCCAAAATCGCACTCATACCGCAAGACCCGATGACTTCGCTTAACCCGCTTTACACAGTCGGCGACCAGCTTTTAGAAGTCATTAAGATTCACCAGCACCTCAAGGGAAAAGCCGCCCGGCAAAAAGCCATAGAAGCCTTTGAGGCCGTTCAGATTCCGTCGGCGGAAGAACGTCTAAAAGCTTACCCGCACGAATTTTCGGGCGGAATGAAACAGAGAGCAATTATCGCAATGGCGCTCGCCTGCAACGCCGAAATTCTTATCGCCGATGAGCCTACAACAGCACTCGACGTTACTATTCAGGCGCAGATTATGAACCTTCTCCACGAAATTAAAACCGAACGAAATACGGCAATTTTATTGATTACGCATGATTTGGCGGTTGTAAGAGAACACGCCGATAAGGTTGCCGTAATGTACGCGGGTAGAATCGTGGAAAGCGCGCCCGCAAAAGAATTTTTCGAACATCCGAGACACCCGTATTCGCTCGCGCTTTTAAATTCGATTCCGTCAAACCGCGGCAAATCACTCGAAACAATCAGCGGTCAGCCGCCGTCGATTCAGCAAAAAATCGAAGGTTGCACGTTCCATCCGCGCTGTAAGTATTGCATGGATATTTGCCAAATAAAAGTTCCGCCCGAATTCAACGTTGGCGAAAATCATTTTTCGGCGTGTTTTCTAAATGACAGCCTTAACCGCAAGTCCGATAAGGATTAGACCGCCCGAAACTTCAAGTATCCGCGACGGAAATCTCTTAAAACAATTACCAAACCAAAATCCGCCGAGTGACATCATAAACGATGCAAAACCAATAATTAACACGGATAAAATAAGCGGAGCCCCTCCGAATTTAAGACTTACACCCGCAGCCATTGCGTCAATACTGGTTGCAATTCCCATAGAAATCAGACAACGAAAACCTATATAACATATAGTTTCTTCTTTTTCCTGAAAAGCTTCGTAAATAAATTTCAGTCCCAACGCCAGAAATATTACAAAAACAATCCAATGCGAAAAATTTTCGACATAAGAACTTACAATATTAGCGCCAAAATAACCGAACAACGGCATTCCGCCCTGAAAAATCCCCATCGTAAGCGCAAGAATCAGTGAATTTTTACGTCTGTTCTGATTAAAAACAAGCCCCTGAGTAAAAGACACCACAAGGCAATCAATTCCGAGTGCTATTGCAAGTAAAATAATACTAATTAAGCTCAACTTCCACCTCAAACAATCTTTTCCACGGGAACGAATATTCTGCATTAAAATCAAATGAAAGAATTTCCGAAATGCGTTTTTCGAAAGGTTTCATGGCTACTGCGCAAAGGTTTCGGTCAGGCGAAGAAAGGCTTTGACGGACATTTGCCTGATAAGCCCAGTCATCCGCGAACCTCACTGTCTGTAATCTTTTAAACGCTGTATCATTATATTTTTTAGCAAAAAATTTCGTCATCGCCGCACAGATAAGGCTTCCGAGCGAGTTTGCCGAAGTATTCCACGCCGAATAGCCGTAAAAATTTTCGTCCAACCCCGCAGCAAAAAGTTTCTCCACAAAAGCATTATCTGCCCCGTTAGCGTAACGAACATCCGCAATCATATAAGGCTTTTCGGGAAGATTCCACACTCCTTCAAAAGGCATTGTAGGACGTTTCATGACGATTTCGCCCTGCGCACCGACAAAGTTATTAACAAATAACAAAATGTCAGCCTCGCCGCTCTCAACCACCTTACATCCCGCAAGTTCCAGTTGTCCGATTACGGATTTTTCGATTGAAACATCTTCGTAATTCGAAATCAAATGTTTTTGTTCCGGCTCGGTGAAAATCGTCGCAACTTTCAGCGGATGTTGAGCCGCTCCGATTGCCTGCGCCAAAAGCGTAAGCGGAATTTCGTCCGCACCTGTTTTTACAAAACCTCCGAGTTTTTCGAGCGCCTGCGCTTCCTGTACATTAAAACCGTATTCGGCGCAATCGTCTTTTGAAAAAACAAGAGTTTCAAAAAGTCCCTCTTTCTGCCATTCGAGATAAATTTTGTTAATTTCAAAATTTCTCTTTCTAGTGGCAATGTAATCATCAAGAATATCCGTCGGAATCACGTTTGTAATACAGCTTTCACAGCCGAGTTTGTGAGTCTGGTAAGAATAATCAAAAATCCTTTTACCCCAACGGTTCCAGTACTCTTTTTCTTCTTCGTTAATATTATTATTCGAAATTCGCATTATACTTGAAAAGGCATAAATCTTTGCGTTTTTCTTTTTTAAAATTTCTTTTAATCTTTCGATTCTCGCCTTGATTTGTTCAAAAGTATCGGGCGAGCGGCGCGATGAGATTAACCCCCCGTACGCAGCGGTATCAAGAGAGATTACGAGTGCGTCAAGTTCGGGCAGGCTTTCAAGCCATTCAAAAATCCTTTCCACATCTGCGTATTTGGTCAAATCCCCCAGGATTTCGCGTTCGGGCATAAAAAATTCGACATCCCCGTCAATTTCAGAAATCTGACGTGGAAGAGTATAACAAACAGGTCTGTTGTCTATCGGTAAAAATCCTAACTTCATAACGAATATTATATGCTAAAATGATTGTGGTGACAAATTATGACAATATCGAAAAATCCTGAAAAAATAAAAGAAATGTTTAATCTCATTGCCGAAAAATATGATTTCAATAATAATCTTATTTCGCTTGGCACACACAGGCTTGTAAAACATTTGAGCGCAAAAGAACTGCGGCTTGATGACGGAGCAAAAGTTCTGGATGAATGCTGCGGGACGGGCGATTTTGCACAGGAACTTTTGCGCCTGAATTCTTTAATAAAAGTCATCGGCTGCGATTTTTCCGAAAACATGGTAAATCTTGCGGTAAAAAAAGTTAAAAAAGCTGAATTTGTTGTTGCAGACTGCACAAATCTTCCGTTTGAAAATGAAAGCTTTGACACAATTACTATGGGGTTTGGCTTACGGAATATCGAGGATTACGAACAAGCTCTCGACGAAACCTTCAGGGTTTTGAAAAAAGGCGGAGAATTCTTACATCTGGATTTCGGCAGAAAAAATATCTTTTCGAAAGTTTTCGACATAATCGTGCCGCCGCTTATAAAAATTTTCTACGGAGAAAAACTACCTTACAAATATCTTTTACAATCAAAACGAGAATTTCCCGAGCCGCAAGAACTTATCAAAATATTTGAATCTCACGGCTTTAGCCTCAAAAAACGCAAAGATTTTCTATACGGTGTTATTTCCATGCAGATTATGGAAAAATAACTACACAATACGCGAAACTTTGCCGCCATAAATTACGTCCGTAACCGAACGCATTGTTACATCTAGAATATAATCTATAGAATCCTGAGTCTCATAAGCAATATGCGGTGTTACTATTACGTTATCGAATTTCGTAATCTTTTCAACGTACAACGCTTCGTTTAGACATTCCATCGGACAAGAACCCATCTTCTGACCAAAGTTTTCGCAACCGAAGTTAATGCTTTCGCATGAAACAACATCAAGCGCGACACCGTTAAGCTTTTTACTGTCAATAGCATTATAAACAGCAGGCAAATCTACAAGTTCACCACGTGAAGTGTTAATAAAATATGCACCGTCTTTCATTAGATTAATCTTTTCTTCATTAATCATATGATAGTTATCACCGGTATACGGAAGATGCAAACTGACAATATCAGCCTCTTTTAACAAATCGTCCATAGTCATATAACGAATTCCTATTTCTTCAATTAATTCTTTTTTCTCTTTCAAATCATAAGCAATAACATTCATATTAAAACATTTTGCAGCTCTGCTTACAGCCGCTCCAATCGCTCCCGTTCCAATAACCCCGAGCGTAAGTTTTGAAATATCTCTTCCTGTAAAATTTTCAGATATGCGTCTTGAATCACGTACAAAAATCGCCGCAGTCATAATCTTTCTTACAAGCATTATTAAAAGACCCATCGTGTATTGCGCAACCGAAGTCTCACCGTAATTTTCGACATTCACAACCGCTATATTACGCTGTTTTGCAACAGTAGTGTTAATATGGTCATATCCGGTAGAACGTGTGGAGATAATTCGAAGATTCTTAAACGAATTTATTACCGATTCCGATACATCGGAATTTATAAATACACTTATTATCGCGGTTCCGTTCAATACATCTTCCGGAAGAGTTTTTACAAATTCCTCGTTTAAAACTTCTTCGTAAAATATAAGATTGAAATTCGAGAAATCATGCTCTTCAAAAAATTTCTTCTCTTCTTCTCTGTATTCAAATATAACCATATTTATCGCCATAAGTCTTCTCCTTTTTGCAATTATTATTTTCCGATGAAAAATAAATTTTATTAGTCAAAAGTCCTATTTTAAAAATTATCCCGTATTGCCTAAAAAGAGAATGAAACCGCACGAAAAAAACCTTATCATACGAATACAGGAAAGGAGATTCCGAATGAAAAACGAGATTATGATAAGAGAACCCGAATTATATTTCGACAGTATCCATCAGGAATTGAATAACTTTTTAAGAGATACATTTCTGACAACATCTTTTGCACATCCTCTTAATATAAAAAAATCGTCAGTTTTCCGTCCCGCTATCGAAGTAAGACAAAATGACGCAAATTATAAGGTTAAAGTCCAACTTCCGGGTATCAAAAAAGATAATATTAAAATCGAACTTGACAACGATTTTATGACCATCTGCGCCGAAACCCATGAAGAAAAAGAAGAAAAGAAAGAAGAAGAGAAAAATGAACGCTTCCATACCAGCGAATTTCGCTACGGAAAGTACATCAGAACAATCTCTTTCGACCAGCCTATAAAATCCGATGATGCAACTGCAAAATACCAGGACGGAATACTCACAATAACAATTCCAAAACAACAAATCGAAACTCAAACAAAAAAAGTTTTGGAAATCGAATAAAAAACTTTCTTCGTACCCCAAAGCCGAATCCATCTGGGATATGTTCAGAGAAATCCGAAAACGATGCGGTGGTGAACGAAGTCGGCCTTTGGTTCACGGAAAATGAGCGGCAGGGTTCGGAGAAACCGGAGAAAAAGCCGATTGTATCCGGTTAATGAAAGGCACAGCGCGTGTAAGTGCTGTGCCTTTTTATTATTCATTGCAGGATTTTTTACCACTGTCCCAGTTTAATTCACATTTCAAATAATCCATATTCCCGTTATATATAACCCATGCCGCACATGCGCTTCCATTTGTATAACCGTCATAACTTTGCTCCCAACCCTTTGTAATATTACAATATTTTTCCATGCCAACAGCATCACCCTGAATACCTGCCGGAATAATACCATATTTACTCAATCTGAAAGTAAATCCGTCTTTACCTATTGTATTAGGTAAAGCATCACCATTTATATCTATATTTATATTTCCGCAAATATGTGAGAGTTGCTTAGATACCCCGAGGTTTATACTGCAAAGATTATTGGTTACTCTAAAAGTAACTGTTGTACCATCTGCTATTTTGACTGTAGCGTGCGTTGAAGGATTCGTATATACCTTAGAGCAATACTTTTTAATATCAGAAGAACTCATACCCACACAATTTTTGGTCACTTTAAGGTAAGGAATAAATTTATTTGCAACAATAGCGTGACTGGAAGCATCATTCATTGTAGTAGTGCCCCATTCATCAATTGTGCCGTGTTCCTGAACTGCCATTAAGTAAGCCTGAGATAATATTGAATATGCTTTTTGAACCTTCGCCACAGTAGCTTTTTCTTGATAATTCTGAATCAGCGTAGGCATAGTCATCGCCGCTACAATTCCGATTATGCCGAGGGTGATTAAAACTTCTGCCAAGGTAAAAGCGGCTTTTGCATTGTCATTCTGAAACGTAGACTGTTCCGTTTTACATGATTTGT
>CAOJDT010000079.1 GCA_948433295.1 uncultured bacterium | reverse complement strand
ATTTTCATTAGTACAACAGATAATCTTTTTAATATTGAAATTTGAAGAAAAATATTTTATAATAATAAATAATATAATTTTATAAAAAGGAGATTACAGATGACAAAATCAACAGTAGTAACCGTTTTCAGGGGGGGGGGCGAAGCTTTTAAGTTCTCCTTATAACGATTTTAAGCGTATTTCAACGGCATTCACCCTAGCCGAAGTCCTAATCACCCTCGGCATAATCGGAATCGTTGCGGCGATGACGTTGCCGACGCTAATCCAAAACCATAATAAAAAAGTAGTAGAAACAAGGTTGGCAAAATTCTACTCAATAATAAACCAAGCCGTAAAGATGGCAGAAGTCGAGTACGGAGATAAAAAGGTTTGGTGGCAAGATGATCTTCCAGGCGCACAATTTGATGATGACGGTAATCCAATAGAAGGAACATCTGAAGTGGAGAAATGGTTTAATAAATATCTGGCGCCAAATTTGAAGATTGTTAAACGTGAAACCCATACTGATGGAAGCTTTATTGTATATTTGGCGGACGGAAGCGCATTGAGATCCGTAAACGGTAATACACGAGACTGGTTTTTTTATCCGGGAAATCCTAAAAAGTGTTTTGAAAAATACGGAGACTGGTCAGGTTATGGAATTTGTGCATTCAGGTTTAATTACATGCCATTGGATGTTGACGAAACGAATATTATTTATTGGAAATATCATGCAAATAAAGGTTTTGAACCGTGGAAATATCGGTGGGACGGTACGGAAGAAACTCTTAAAAAAGGCTGTTATCAGGGAGGAATCCTAGGGTCAGAGACGCGTGGGGGGTATTGTGCGGCATTAATTCAATATAACGGATGGCGTATTCCTGACGACTATCCGCATAAAGTCAGTTATTAAATTTATTAACGGCTCCTTCCGGAGCTTTTTTTTAGAACCTCTTCAAACGAAATAATCGGTTTCATTTCGTAACCACAATCTTCTGAGAGCGCTCCTCCCATCGAAAAAAGTTCCTCCTGCGGGTAACGTCTGCATATCCCCGGGCGGTTTTTATGGATTTTACATTTGTGTGTTTCAGGGTCGAGGTTTGTGCATTCAAACACAAGTCCTGTTTCATCTTTGCCTATTACTTTCAAATATGTGTAAAATCTGTGAAGATATTGCAGTTTTTTGAATTCTTCCTCATCCTGAATCACATGTTTGTAATGTTTTACGTAAATCTGAGTACAGCATTTTCCGCAGGCTTTGCATTTGCCTGTACGGTAATACTGTCTGCGTAAAATTTTTGATAATATAAATTTTCTGATGTTTAGTAATATTTTTTCCATTTTGTAAACTTTTGTAAAATATTTCCGTGCAAAACCGCAAAACTAAATTTTCACTGGTATTAATAACAGTACATAACACTACCGAATTATAAATACCATAACAATACTATAACATAACCAAAATAACCAACCTTGACCTCTGATAATCAAAATAAGAGGTCTTTTTTTTTATGTTATAATCTTATTAAAAGAAAGTGGTAGTATGGAAGACAGATTTAGAAGATTATTAATCATAAGCGGATTTTTTGTACTTATTTTATTTATAATAAGCTCACCTGCGTTTATTTCAGGCGGCGAAAATGATAGTTCGAATGCTTCTGAAGATGATTATTTTAAATCACTTGAACAACAATCTAAGGTTATACAAGAATCTGCTCAACCTGAAACGGTACGAGAAACTCAATCATATTCAGAGCAGAGTTCTCCCGAATTCAGAATGCGTAGTGAATGGGGTGAGGAAGCTGAATCTGAGGCTTCTCATACAGAATCGGCAAACATAAGCAATCCTCCTAAAGTTGTTACATCTTCGGGTTATACACTTGAAGAGGTTGATGTGGGATTATAACTTTAATCGTTTTTTGAATAAATACATCAAACAGAGGAGTAAGTTTATACTCATATAGTTTATTCTGACTATAGAGTAATCTTGTCGTACTTTAAAAATCAGGGGAAACGGTCATGCCTTTTGTACTTTGTGTAACAAAATGTAAAGCAAGTTTTAAGATATGTAAATATGCCTGAAATCATGTCACCATCATGGTTTTGGAACATATTAATCGTAAGTTTTTACACTTATTACAAAATAGTTGTCCGTACATGAGAATAAGAGTACAATTAGTATATGCTCAAATAGAGACATTTCTTGTAGAGGGTTAGATTATTTATGTTTGATACGGTTAAAAAGAATCTTACGCAAATACAGGAAGAAATCGCACCTTATAAACCAAATATTATTGCAGTTACGAAATACTTCTCGAAAGAAGCTATGATTGCGGCGTATGAAGCAGGGTTGAGAAATTTTGGAGAATCAAGAGCTGTTGAGGCTGTCGAAAAAATTAATCTTTTGCCGCAAGAAGTAAGAGAAAATTCCAACTTCCATTTTATCGGGCATTTGCAGTCAAATAAAGTGAAGAAGGTCGTCGGAAATTTTGACTATATTCACTCGATTGACAGTGTTAAAATTGCCGAAGCGGTTTCGCAAGAAGCCGTCAATGCAGGAATCGTACAAAATGTGTTGCTTCAATTGAATAACGCAAATGAGATTCAAAAATTCGGATTTTCAAAGCAAGAACTCGAAAGTGTGTTTCAAGAAATTCAAAATCTTGACGGAATTAAAGTCGTCGGGTTGATGAATATGGCACCTCTCGGAGCTTCTCACGAAGAATTGGAAAAGCTTTTTAAAGATGTTATTTCGACCAAAGGGTTTTTGGAAAGCAGGTTTAACTGTACTCTTCCCGAAGTGTCAATGGGAATGAGTCAGGATTACGCGATTGCAGCACAATGCGGTGCGACAATGCTCAGAATAGGCAGAAAATTGTTTCAGTAACAGAGTAAGATAAATTTAATAAAGTAAAGGACGGAGGAAAAACGGTGGCAGTAGTTACGGATAAAATCAAATCAGTAGTTGACTTTTTAGTAAAAGGTTTTGAACCAAGAGAAACCATTTTTGATGAAATGGCAGATGAAATGAATGAAGAAGCTTATGAAGTTCAGGATAATTTAGCAATTGATCCTGCTTACACATTTGCTCCTAAACAAGAAAAATTTAATGAGTCTAAAGTTGTGAGCCACCCGAATTTTAAAAGCGGTTACGAAGTTATGGTTATGGAACCTCGTTCATTTGACGATGCCGCTGAAATCGTAGAACATCTTAAAGACAGAAAAACTCTTGTTCTTAACTTGCACCTTTTGGATAAAGAACAGTCTCAAAGAACTATTGATTTTATTTGCGGTGCTGCTCATGCTCTTTGCGGTAAGCCTCAAAAAGTCGGCGAATTGGTATTTGTATTTACGCCGAGCAACGTAACTTTGTCAGTTGATATTAAACAAAATCAAAACAAATTTAACGACTCATTATGGAGAGCTCCTCTGTAAGAAGTAGTCGTATTGGAAGAAGAGAGGATAGTTTATTTATATTTATTATAATTAAGGGAACGGATATCCGTTCCTTTTTTTTTACTTGTTTTGTATAATCAATTATGCTATCCTTTTTCTATGAAAAATAAAATCTTTGCTATAGCTTATAATCCGCAAATTGAACGTTCTTTGAGTGTAAAAATTAAGCTTGAAAATATTCTCAAATCTTATAATGTCAATGTTGACGTTCTTAATATTGATAATCTTAAATCAGGATATGATTTTGTCTTTGTTATCGGCGGTGACGGTACAATATTGAAAACCGCAAGATTTTATTCAAAGTGTTCAACACCTGTTTTTGGCGTGAATTTAGGCAGACTGGGATTCTTGTCGCAATCTTCGGAGGCGGATTTGGAGAAATCCGTAAAACAAATTATGGATAACTCTTTTGTCGTGGAAGACAGGGTTATGCTTCGTTATGAAAATTCGCTTGCATTGAACGATTTTGTTGTCAAAGGTTCTACCACCGGCAGAACGTCAAGATTTACTTTGAAAATTAACGGAAAACCTGTGTGTGATTATCTCGCTGACGGTATTATTATTTCAACTCCAACTGGTTCGACAGCTTATGGACTTTCTGCAGGTGGTCCGGTGCTTTTTCCATCGCTGAATGCTTTTGTTGTGGTTCCGATTTGTCCGCATACTCTCGCTGCCCGCCCGCTTGTAATTCCTGATAATGAAATTATTTCAATTTCTGCCTGCGGATGTCAGAAAAAGTATGTTATTTCCGCTGACGGTCAGGAATATTTCGAAACTTTATCGGATATAACCATACAAAAATCCGAATATCATGCAAAACTTGCGTTGCTTGACAATGCGGATTTCTACTCAATTCTTCGTGATAAGCTGCATTGGGGCGTTTCTCCGGCACATATTAAGTAGTTATATTAACTTTTGTACATAATTAAACATAAATTATTGTACTTTTTGCCTATTTAAAATAGTATGTTAATATACTATTGGGGTACCCGTACAGTTTAATCGGGTGCAAAGAAATGATTATCAAGTAAATATTTAATAAAAGAGGTAAAAGTAGTGGAAAATTTCGTATCAGATATCTTTGCTAAAAAAGATGAATCAAGTGATCAACCAACTTCACGCTTGCCTATCAACCCTACTAACATAAAAGTAGTCGGCGTTGGCGGCGGCGGCGGTAATGCTGTTAACCGAATGATAAAATCAGGATTGTCAGGAGTTGAATTCTGGTTAATGAATACAGATTTGCAAGTTTTGGAATACGGGCAAACAAAAAACAGAATTCAATTGGGAACAAAATCTACTTCAGGTTTAGGTGCCGGTGGTGATCCTTCGGTTGGGGAAAAAGCGGCAGAAGAAGCTCAACAAGAAATTACAGAAGCACTTGACGGCGCTGATATGGTTTTCATTACTGCAGGTATGGGCGGCGGTACAGGTACCGGTGCGGCTCCTGTTGTTGCTAAAATTGCTAAAGAATTAGGAATTTTAACAATCGCTGTTGTTACAAAACCTTTCTCCTGGGAAGGCAGAAAAAGACAAAACCAGGCTAATCAAGGTTTGGAAAAACTCAGAGAAGCTGTTGATGCGGTTATCGTTGTTCCTAACGATAAATTGCTTCAAGTTGTTGACAGACAAGTTTCTCTTACTGAATCATTCATTATTGTTGATGAAGTTCTCTTAAGAGGTGTTCAAGGTATCTCTGATATCATCACGGTTCCTGGTCTTATCAACGTTGACTTTGCTGATGTTAAATGCGTTATGCAGGCTTCAGGTTCGGCTCTTATGGGCATCGGTCGCGGTACCGGCGAAGGCAGAGCTGTTAAAGCTGCTGAAATTGCTATCAATTCACAATTGCTTGAATCTTCAATCAACGGCGCAACCGGCGTAATTGTTAATATTACAGGCGGACCGGATATGACACTTCACGAAATTTCAGATGCGGCTAATATTATTCACAATGCTGTTACCGAAGATGCAACTGTTATTATCGGTACTGCCGTAAATGAAAATATTACTAATGAAATTCAGGTAACTGTAATTGCTACAGGATTTGAAATGCAAGCTCAAGGGGCTGATAAAACAAAAGCTCAGGCTGATGTTAAACAAATGAGTGCCTCTGATTTCTTCGCAAGCTCTTTCAACACATCCGCAGGCGTTCAGCAATCTTCAGTAAGAAGACCTGACGTTTCATCAAGCTTTACTAATATTGAAATCCCTGATTTCTTGAAAAAGTAAGCTTAAATAATTAATCGAAAATGACTCCCTCTTGAAGGGAGTCATTTTTTGTGGTATAATAAATTTGTAAAATAATTGGAGGAAATTATGAAAACTATTGATATGACAGCGTTTTCGGGGGGGGGGGCATCGTAACTTCCTCTCAGTAAAGGGGTTTACTTTGGCTGAGGTATTGATAACCTTAGGCATAATCGGAATAGTAGCGTCAATGACATTGCCGGCACTGATTCAGAACCACCGCAAGCAAGTTGTTGAAACAAGGCTTGCAAAGTTTTACAGTATAATGAACCAAGCGGTTTTACACTCGGAAATAGATAACGGTCCGAAAGAATATTGGCCTGATATTGGTAAAGGTTTTGAGGAGAATGAAGATGGAAGCTCTAGTGGGATATCAATTCCTGAAAAATGGTTTAATAAATATTTAAAACCTTATCTGAAAGTTAACCGTGTGGTTACGGATAAAGATGTAAATTATATTCTGATATATTTTGCAGATGGAAGCCTTGCTTCATTTTCGACACATGCAATAATTTTTTATCCTGAAGCAAAAGATTACGAAAAAATATTAAAAGATGAAGAATCTGGGACCTATGGAACAAATTATAAAGGCAGTGGAACAAAAGCATTTGATTTTGCTTTTTGGGCTTCTTCTGATAAGCCTTGTGCATATCATCATAAACATAAAGGTATTGAACCATATAAATGGTGTTGGAATGGTACTCGTGAAATGTTGCTTAACGCACCTGACATTGGATGCAAAAATGGTGTAACACATGAACCTGCGTATTGCGCAGCCTTGATACAGATGAACGGATGGAAAGTCCCAAAAGATTATCCGTTTAAGTTTTAATAATTTGATTAGATGCTTTTGCAGTAATATATTAAAAAAGGTCGTTTCATTTGAAACGACCTTTTAGCAAAATCCAAATAGTGGATTAGTCTTGAGCGTGACCTGCAGTTCCGAGAACATCGCGCATTTTGTGGATAACCATTTCTTTAACGGCAGTTCTGCCAGGTCCCATGTATTCGCGAGGGTCAAATTTTTCAGGATGTTCACAGAAGAACTCTCTGATTGTTGAAGTCATTGCCAATCTCAAGTCTGTATCGATATTGATTTTAGCAACACCGTGTTTAGAAGCGTAGTTAAGCATATCTTCAGGAACACCTTGTGCATTAGGCAATTGACCGCCAAATTTATTACATTTAGCAACGAATTCGGCAGGAACAGATGATGAACCGTGAAGAACGAGCGGGAAGTCATATCCAACTGCTGCGTTAACTGCTTTTTTAATTTCAGCAAGTCTTTCGAAGTCTAATTTAGCTTCGCCTGAGAATTTGTAAGCACCGTGTGAAGTACCAATAGCTACAGCCAATGAGTCGCAGCCTGTTTCTTTAACGAATCTAGCAGCTTCTTCCGGATCTGTGTAAGTTGAATCAGCAGCATGAACTTTAACGTCATCTTCAACACCTGCTAATTTACCCAATTCAGCTTCAACCGAAACTCCGCGAGGGTGAGCATAGTCAACAACTTTTTTAGTCAAAGCGATGTTTTCTTCGAGCGGGAATCTTGAACCGTCAATCATAACAGAAGAGAATCCGCCGTCAATACAAGCTTTACAAATTTCAAAGTCAGCACCGTGGTCTAAGTGTAAAGCGATAGGCACTGTAGTTGTAGCGAGTGCAGCTTCAACCAATTTGATTAAGTAAGTTTGGTTAGCATATTTTCTTGCACCTGCAGAAACTTGCAAAATGATAGGTGATTGAGTTTCTTCAGCAGCTTCAGCAATACCTTGCAAAATTTCCATGTTGTTTACGTTGTAAGCACCGATAGCGTAACCGCCTTCAAGAGCTTTTTTGAACATTTCATTTGTTCCAACTAATTTTCTTTCACTCATGTGAGTTCTCCTTCTTTTTGTAAAACATTTTACACACATGTAAAATACAACAAACACGGATTTAATTCAACTATAGCCATGGGTTTAAGATATATATTAAGAAAAATTAAAATCATATATACTATTTTACAAATTGACGAAAGCCTGTTATAATCATCAAAAATATGGGGTAAATGAAAAAGTATATACATTTTATGTAGCAAAATCATTTTTGCTTAAGTTTTGTATATAAAAATTTAAATTTTTGCGGGTTAAAACATGGAGTAATGAAAAATGGCAATAGCACCTATCAACTGCACACTACAAAGAACAAATAGAAATATTGAATTTGCTGGAAAAGTCAGAAAAGAAAATAATAATCATTCGTCTTCACCAAAGGCTTCTGTTTTGAAAACGATTCCTTTAGCAACTCTTCTTGCGATGAGTCCTTTGAATGCAACAAATTCAGTTAGAGCCGCAGCGACGAATTTGAATAACAATAATATTGAACTTGTAGAATCTTCTACAAATTCAGCTCAACAAAAACTTCTTCAAAATCGCGGTAAAACTCTTTTTACAAAAGAACATAGCTGGGAAGAAGATAAAAACGGGATTTCATCTCAAATTGAAGTATATGATATAGGAAACTCTCAAAAGCCTGTACATATGATTGCTGCCAGGGTTCATTCATTGGACGATGATTTATTTGGCACAGGTGCTCTTGAGGGTGATATTATGTACCTTGCCAATGTAAAACTTAAATTAGTGGGAGATGACGGTGTCCCTTATGATATGATTAGTTTTAAACAAACCGTTATTCGCGATAAAAATAATAATAATTTGCTAATGGCAGTATCATCAGATCCTCTTGCTGCAACAGTTGAGTCTATTATAAACAATCCTAAATACAAAACTCTTGCCAAAGTCGTTGATATTGAACGTGAAGTTAGTATGACTTGTGACGAAGGCTTGAATAGTAAGCCTGTTGACACGTCCTGGATGAAAAAATGGTCAGAAGATAATATTCAATATGGTAAACCTATTGATGTTACAATGATTCATGGTACAAATAACAGATACATTCTTACAATTTATGATA
>CAOJDT010000078.1 GCA_948433295.1 uncultured bacterium | reverse complement strand
GTGTCAGGGTGCTGCAACTCAGTTGCCCCCCCCCCCGCAAATACAGTCATATCAACGGTTTTCATATCTTTCCTCTTTATTTCCAAATTACTCAAATTCTTCATCAATCTAAAATACTTCAAAGAATTTCTGCTTTTATTATAAATTATTTTTTAAATTATTACAAGTATCACTCCCGTAACCTATTGCCAGTAAAATCAAAATACGATAAAATTTACATATGGAAAATTTGTTATCAATAAAAGATTTATATATTGAATACAAATCAAATAATGGTATTCTTGGCGGAACTAAAATTATCCACGCAGTAAACGGAGTTAATCTTGATATTAAAAAAGGAGAAATTCTCGCTGTAGCAGGAGAATCCGGCTGCGGTAAGTCCACGCTTGCTCGTGCAATAATCAGACTGGAACAAGCTAAATCAGGCTCAATAAGTTATAATTGTGAAAATATACTTTCATTGGATAAAAAAGGATTAAAAGCCTACAGAAAAAACGCTCAGATGGTTTTTCAAAACCCTTATTCAAGCCTAAATCCTAAAATGAAAATTGCAGATACCTTAAAAGAACCTTTGCAAATTAACACGGATTTATCAGATGAAGAAATAACAGAAATAATCAAAGAAAAGATTAAAAAAGTAGGGCTTAGCGAAGATTGCCTGAAACTTTATCCGCATGAATTTTCGGGCGGACAGCGCCAAAGAATCGCAATTGCACGCGCACTCGTTCTTGAACCTGAATTTATCCTTGCTGATGAGCCTGTCAGTGCACTGGATGTAAGTATTCAGGCGCAAATCATTAATCTTTTAAAAGAATTAAAAGACGATTATAATTTGACATTTATGCTAATTACACACGATATGAGTGTGATTAAGTATCTTGCAGACCGCGTAGCAATAATGTATCTCGGGGAAATTGTAGAAATAGGAAAAACCGAATCAATATTTAAATATCCAAAACACCCGTATACAAAAGCATTACTCAGTGCAGTACCTCAATTAAGCGGAAACAAAGGTGAAAGAATTATTTTGCACGGAGACTTGCCTTCACCTGCAAAACTGCCGACAGGGTGCCCGTTCCATACACGTTGCCCTAAATGTTTTGACAAATGTCCGCTGCACAAACCGATAGATATAAAAATTTCAAATTCACATTTTGTAAAATGTTTTTTATATGAATAGGCAGCAAACACAAAAAATATGTTTATGTTAGAATCCGGATATGGAAAGAAAAATTGTAACAACTAACAGAAAAGCATTTCATGACTTCACGATTTTCGACAAATATGAAGCAGGAATAGTGCTGACAGGAACCGAAATTAAATCAGTTCGCAAAAACGCGATTAATTTGAAAGATTCATTCTGTAAAATTGAGGATAATGAAGTTTTTCTTTACAACTGCCATATTTCACCTTATGAACAGGGAAACCGATTTAACCATCAGGCTGAACGTACAAGAAAACTTCTCCTGACAAAAAAAGAAATTCTTAAAATCCATTCAAAAGTGAAAAAAGACGGTTACACAATCGTTCCTCTTGAAGTGTACATATTAAAAGGCTTTGCTAAAATACAAATCGGACTTGCAAAAGGTAAAAAACTTCACGACAAACGCGACGACATCGCTAAAAAAGACCAGAAACGTGAAATGGACAGAGCGTCCAAAATTCGTTACTAGCTTAACATATTTGCAATACCTTTTTGTTTGATATAAAATACTGGGAGTAAATAGAAATTTTTTATTAGGGATTATAAATTATGACAATTCAAGACTGGTTTGAAAAAAGAAAAGAAGCACAAATCAAAAGACGTGAATTGGAAGCTCGTGCAGAAGTTGAACAAAACCCTGACTTGTGGGTAAAATGTGTTCACTGCGACTCCCAATTATTGAAAGAAGATTTGGCGAATAACGATATGGTTTGCCCTGTTTGCGACTACCATTTCAGAATAAATGCAAGAAAAAGAGTAAAACAGCTTTTTGACGAAAACTCGTTTAAAGAACTTTTCACTGAAATCAAACCAACAGACCCGCTTGAATTTACCGACACAGAACCTTATAAAAACAGACTCGCAAAAGCTCAGGAAAAAACAGGCATGAATGATGCTGCAATTGCAGGTATAGGAGAAATTGAAGGTCATAAAGTCGCAGCAGCCATTATGGATTTTGACTTTATGGGCGGCTCTATGGGAAGCGTTGTCGGCGAAAAAGTTACAAGAATTATCGAAAAAGCAATCGAAGAAAGACTTCCCGTTCTTGCAATCACCTCCTCCGGCGGCGCAAGAATGCAGGAAAGCGCTTTGAGTTTAATGCAAATGGCAAAAACATCCTGCGCATGTTCAAGACTTGATGACGAAGGTTTATTATATGTAAACCTCATTACAGAACCTACTTTTGGCGGAGTTACCGCAAGCTTTGGTATGCTCGGCGATATTATCGTGGCAGAACAAGGCGCACGCGTTGGATTTGCAGGAAGACGAGTTATTGAACAAACCATCAGACAAAAACTCCCTGCAGACTTCCAAACTGCCGAATACCTTCTCAAATACGGTCAGGTCGACATCGTCTCCGCAAGAAAAGACCTTAGAAAAACTCTTGCTAATATTTTCTCAATGCACGGAGTTTAACAAAAAGATAATTACAATTAAAAAGGATACAATATGACTACAGTATTGGATTTTGAAAAACCTATTATGGAAATACAAGAAAAAATTGAAGAATTAAAAAAAATAAGTGTGGAGTCCGGCATGGATTTGAATAAAGAAATTGAAACATTTGAACAACAGGCTGATGATTATAAAAAAGAATTATATTCCAACCTGAAACCTGCGCAAAAATTGCAAATCGCAAGACATCCCGAAAGACCTAACTTTCTGGACTACGTAAGCCATATCTGTACGGATTTTGTTGAACTTCACGGCGACAGAACAGGCATGGATGACAGAGCGATTATAGGCGGCTTAGCGAAAATCGACGGAAAACCTGTCATGATTATCGGTACTATGAAAGGTAAATCTACTAAAGAAAACCTTGAATATAATTTCGGTATGCCGCAGCCGCAAGGCTACAGAAAAGCTTTAAGACTTTTCAAACATGCAAGCAAATTCAATATTCCGATTGTAACCTTAATTGACACTCCGGGGGCATATCCGGGGATCAGTGCCGAAGAAACAGGTCAGGGCGGCGCAATTGCGGTTAACCTTCGTGACATGGCTAAACTTGAAGTTCCGATTATTGCCATTATTACAGGTGAAGGATGTTCCGGCGGCGCACTCGGTTTGGCTGTGGCAGATAAAGTATTCTTGCTTGAACATGCTTATTATACGGTAATATCTCCTGAAGGATGTGCTTCAATTCTTTGGAGAGACGCTTCCCGTTCAGGTGATGCTGCTGAAGCTTTAAAAATTACTGCTCCTGATTTGATGAAATTTGATATTATTGACGGCGCAATTAAAGAACCTGTCGGTGGCGCTCATAAAGATTATGACTTCGTTTGTAATGAAATGAAACAAACTATTCTTAACAGCATTGAAGAACTTTCTAAACTTTCTGTTAAAGACCTTAAAAATAAACGCTACGACAAATTCCGCAAAATGGGCGCTTTTTTGGAGTAGAAAATGAATTCATACTACGAACTTCAAATTAAAATTAATCCCGCAATGGAAGATATTATTTCTGATATTTGTTTTGAATATCTGCCATGCGAAGGCGTTGTTCTTGCAGAAGAAGCATATAAAGATTTGGAAATGATTTCCACAACAGAAGGAACGTTGAGAGTATTTCTAACAGAAAAAACCGACGTAGAAACCGTCTTAAAAGAACAAAGAGAAACACTTAAATCGCGCGGGTTTACGGATGAAGAACTCGGAAGCTGGGAAATATCTTTTGCAGAAAAAGAAAATGAAGACTGGTCTAAAAAATGGAAAGAAAAATGGGATGTAACCCACGTTTCGGACAGAATTACAGTTGTGCCCGACTGGATTGAATACACGCCAAAACGCGACGACGAAGTAATAATAAAACTCGAACCGGGTTGTGCTTTCGGAACAGGAACACATTCTACAACACAGCTTTGCATGTTGGCAACCGAAAAATATATGCCAGCAAATGCAGAAATTGCTGATATCGGCATGGGTTCGGGAATTCTTGCAATTTGCGCGAAAAAATTCGGGGCTAAATACGCTTACGGTTGTGATAATGATGAGACTGTCATTGATGTTGCAAAAGAAAATGCGATTAAAAATGAAGTACAATGTGACTTTGAACTCAATACCGCCGACAAAATTAACAGACAATTTGATTTTGTGTTGGCAAATATTCTCCATAATGTTCTTGCAGAGATTATGGGGGATTTGAAAGCTATTATGAAAAGTGGCGCGTATATGGTTCTTTCGGGAATTCTCGACGAGAAAAAATCTGTTGTTTTAGAAGCAATCAAAAAACATAATCTTGAACTCGTTGAAGAAATGCACCAGAACCAATGGGTTGCGCTTGTTGTAAGAAAGGCAGTTTAACAATGGGAAAAACAGCAATAATTATTCCTGCAAGATACGGCTCTTCCAGACTGGAAGGAAAACCTCTTATTGAAGTTAACGGAAAACCTATTATTCAGTGGGTTTACGAAAAAGCCCGACAGGCAAAATTGGCGGATTTAATTATTGTTGCAACCGACGACGAAAGAATTTTTGCCACAGTAAAAGCCTTTGGCGGAGAAGTTGAAATGACTTCTGCCGACCATAAATGCGGTTCTGACAGAATCAGAGAAGTAGCTGAGCGTCATCCTGAAATTTCTTATATAGTAAACCTCCAAGGCGATGAACCGCTTATCAAGCCCGAAAGTATCGACGATGTTGCCAGAAATGTTCAAGAAGACGATAATGCTGATATTTCAACACTCATCAGAATCTTGAAAACCGATGAAGAAATTAATAATCCGAATCAGGTTAAATGCGTAATTGATAACAACGGCTATGCGCTCTATTTTTCACGTTCAAAAATTCCTTACGAAAGAAACACCGGCGTTGCAACCTTCTACGGTCACCTCGGAATCTACGGTTACAAACGTGAAGCACTATTAAAAATGACGTCACTGCCGCAAACACCTCTGGAAAAAACAGAAAGTCTTGAACAACTTCGCGCACTTGAAAACGGTATGAAAATAAAAACATCTGTCGTTGACTTTGTTCCGGTCGGAATTGACACAAAAGAAGATTTGGAAAAATTTAAAGAAATAATAAGGAGAGCACTATGAAAACACAGACTATATCTAACTTTCAAGGAATAGGGGGAGGGCTTCCGTAGCCAAAAAGCGCCTTATCATAAGGGTTTCACCCTTGCCGAGGTCCTAATCACGATTGCAATAATCGGCATTGTAGCATCACTGACAATACATAATTTAATAATAAATTATACCAAAAAGACTTATGCAGTAAGAAATAAAAAATTTTTCAGCACAATGCAACAGGCAATTATGCTATATAACGCTGAAAATGGTACCACATCCACAGAATGGAAACTGTCCGACAACAGAGGCGATACTATAGAAGTCTTCTGGCAAAGTCATTTTGCACCATATTTCAAAAATGTAATTAAAACTAAGAAAGAAAATTCCATTTTTTGGATTTACTTTTCTGACGGAACATATCTCCGACTCACTAACAATGCAGTATTAAATTGTATCTATTATTTAAGTAAAAACAAACAAAAGTGGGGGCGAGATGTTTACTATTATTTATTAATGAACGACGGTAAGTTTATAACATTTTACTGGCCCAGCGACATAGATTGGATTAACAATAATTCAATACCAAAAGACGAAGAAAAAGTAACAGCCGATATAACGGACAGAAAAAATCTGCTCCGACTTTGTAAATATGTATCAAATTATTGTTCAACACTTTTACAATATGACGGATGGGAATTTAAAGATGACTATCCACATAAATTTTAAATTTCCCCACAATATTATAAAAAAAGTGCTTGCATTTTTTGTAAAATTAGGTTAATATAACGTTATAAATATTAACAGAAATCAATATTTTGTAATATTAATTATGGTAATAAGGTGTTAGATTATACAAAGTAAGGAAAAGACTATGACAGAAAATGTTGAAATGCCTAATGATTCTGAAGACCGTCAACGCATCTTGCTCGCTGATGACGAAGCAAGTATCAGAAGAATTTTGGAAACCCGCTTAAAAATGGCAGGTTATGACGTTATTACAGCTGCCGACGGCGAAGAAGCAGTTAACGCATTTAATAAGCATAATCCTGATTTGGTAGTTTTAGATGTTATGATGCCGAAACTCGACGGATACGGTGTTACAAGAGAAATCAGACGTTCCGCAGATGTTCCTATCATTATATTGACTGCTCTGGGTGATGTTTCAGAAAGAATTACAGGATTGGAACTGGGTGCAGATGATTATGTAATTAAACCGTTCTCTCCAAAAGAACTTGAAGCCCGCGTAAAAGCAGTTTTAAGAAGAACAAATAACAGAGAAACAGTTACACCTACCGGAAAAGTAACAAAAAATGTTATTACTACAGGTAATATCAAAATTGATACAGCACGCAGACAAGTATTCAGAAAAAATGAAAGAATCCGTCTTACTGGAATGGAATTCAGCTTGCTGGAACTTCTTGTAAACAATTCCGGTCAAGCATTTTCAAGAAACGAAATCTTGCAACATGTTTGGGCATATCCGCCTGATCACAGAATTGATACACGTGTAGTTGATGTTCACATTTCAAGATTACGTTCAAAATTGGAATCAGATCCCGCAAATCCTGAATTAATTCTAACAGCACGCGGAATCGGTTATATGTTCCAAAGAATCAGTTAAAAAAACAAAAAATCCGTCTTAAACAGACGGATTTTTTAATAAAAACTCTTGATTTAGATAATGTTTATGATAATATAGAGAAGTAAGAGATGGCGCCTGTCGTCAAGCGGTTAAGACCTCGGATTGTGGTTCCGATATGCATGGGTTCGAATCCCATCAGGCGCCCCATAAAAAAGACTATAACATCTGTTGTAGTCTTTTTTATTTGCATGATGAGGGTGAGAACCCATTTTAGGGTTCGAGCGAGGAGCGAGCAGAGTGAGGAGAGCTTTTGCGAAAAGAATGAAATTCTTTGAAGCAAAACTCGTAGGCACGTTTAACGCGAGCGACTCAAGTGTATTTTTTGAGGCATTTCGATTATGGCGGGTAGTTGTATTATTTGGGAAAGTTGGCTATATATCGGGGTTTGAGGGGTCGGAAATAATTAAACTAAGTGTCAAACAAAACGGTCAAATGACTCTTTTGAGGGTCACATAGAAATTTGATTTTTTCTAAAAATTTGCTGTATTTTTACTCAACAAGCCTATGTTGTCCCTGAGTAATTAAAGAGTAGTTTGAGTATTTTAATAAATTCGGTGCAAAAAATTGCACCCTACGGACTGAATTTTTATTATTAGGCAATTTTAATAGCTTAAATAACTTTATATATTTATAGCGGTATTAGTTAGGAAAATATTGTGGTAACAAAATTAGGTTTAACTTTAACTCAAAAACTTCTGCGTGGCTAAAAGTTTGCGGTAAGACTAGTGTTTTGCAAACTAAGCCTATTAACCATATAGAGTTAAAAGGACTAAAATATTCACCTTTACAAAATGATATAGTATGTTTGAGGTCAAAATTTGATAATTACAAAAAAAATATCATATCTTATTTAAAAGAAGAAAAACCAAGAGAATATATGGTAATAGCTAATAGAAATACAGGGAAAATGATTTGTTCACACTTAGGAGATGCCACTGGATGTGGTTACAATATTAACTATGCTTCGTTAAATTTGAATTCCAAAACAGATGTATTACTACATGGACATCCTACATATCATAAATTAGGTGTTATCACAACCCCAATCTCTATACCTGATTTTAGATCATTTATACGTTTACCACTAAATGAGGTAGTTGCGTACAATGAATTAGGACAAATTTCTAGCATCCGAAAATTAGATTCTTTTCAACCATTATCACCAGAAAAAATAAGAACTATTATACTTTATTTAGAAAAAGAGTTGGAAAAACTTATTCCACAAGTAGAACTAGATCTGTGTTTGAAAGATTTTTGGAAAGGAACATTCAAAAAACAAGGTTTAATTGAACAACAAATGACAACGCCTAAAGGAATCAAAACAATACACAAATATTGGGAAAAGATATGTCCAACAATAGGTTTGGAATATAAAACAACTTATACAGGTTTGTAAATATCAAAATTATCAAACTTTTTTAATACTCAAACCCTCTGTTCAAAATCATAAAACCAAATGTCTTTTTACAATTGTTGTAATAAACTGAGTAATTTGGTCGGGGCAGATGGTGCGATTTTTTGGGACAATCGGCTTTGTGAGCGAGTTTCAGGGGTAGAAAATAATCAAACCATGTGACTCTTTACATGAGTATTTAAAAATCGTTGGGTTTCAGCCAACCTGCCTGCTGGAATTTTTAGTTTAGGGTTATAGTACACAAAATTATAACATGGTTTTAAAATGCCATATGATTAACAACATCATCAATAGTTAATAAGCCTTGATTAATATATGTTTCTGTGTCTAAAAATGCTCTTTTAATATTAGGGATAAATTCTTTTTGATTTCCCATTATTTTCATGTAAGCTTTTCTTATACTTTCATACTCTTCAGGGGTTGCACTTTTTTTTAGTACGTTACTGCATGCAGTTACTAAATTTTTATCAATGTACTTCAT